>CAYPPV010000015.1:0-15732 GCA_964412705.1 uncultured Pelolinea sp.
TTGGATGAATATATTTATTTTTAGGAAAGAAAATATAAAGTTTTTTGAAATATCGATAAATTAAGATGAGTACTACGTATAGAAAAAGTATAAAAAGAGAGAAGCATACATTTACATATAAATTCTGGTAAAGAAGCCTTAGAATCAATCCTAAGGGCTTTAGGAAGGGATAGCGCCCTCGGTGGGACTCGAACCCACAACCGCCGGATTAGAAGTCCGATGCGCTGTCCAATTGCGCTACGAGGGCGTGAGTTATTTCTAAAAATAACGGATGAATTATACCCCAGGGAAATTTATCTGCCTTGCCTGGCGAATGCCTTTGTATACTTGGGGACCGGTGAGCGTGATAAGAATTGTACGTGCAGGCTTACCAATTATCGTTTCGAGTTCCTGAGGGGTCAGCGGTTCGTTCCCATTGGCCAAAAATGTGCGGAAAATTTTGCCAACTAGCGGAACATTTTCGGTAATAAATCCTTCCTGTTTAGCACAATGGTGCATGAGCGTATAAAGCAGGCCATTCATTTGTATAATTTCAGCAGTTTCAGGGTCAACAACATCTATCTGGATATCGTCTTTCTCGTCTTCAAAATATTCTCTATGTTCCTCACACAAGAAACCTTTTAGAAAAATCAGCCAGTTCGAGTCATTTTCTCTCCACCAATCAAAATCAATGTGAAATGGTGTTTGTACGTTTGGTTTATATAGGCGAAATTTCTTTCCCTCTGGCATGATTTCTCTTATTCTTCAATCCGGAAATATAAATCCCCTAGATGAGAGATGGATTCATTGTTTAATAGACTCTCTAAAACCAGGGAGGGCGGGCAGCGTCTAATTAAATTAAGAGCCGCATATAATTCCTGGGCATGCACCTGACCCTGCGGATTTAACTTTGATAGTTCGCGCATAATGCGCATAACCGTTTTACCCATTTCTTCTTTACCGTAAACATTTTTTGCCCATATTTCGTCTAGCGCATCCACATCGGGTATAGCCAACGCCATACGCTCATTGAAATCGGTCGATATGGGATGTTTGAGCATGGCAAAAACGATGCCCTGATCCGAACCAACAAGAATTGTCTTTAACCATTCCTTATTCTGGCGGCTTTTCTGAAAGCTGACTAGGATTTCTCCAGGTTTTTTGCCTTTTTCAACGGTGATAAGACTGCCCGGCATGAATTCGTTTTGTTTATACCAGGCTTTCAATCCGAAAATATATTTATGAGAACGAACCACCCATCCGGAGAAGGATTCTTTACCGGATTTATCAACGAAGGTGAACTTGACTCGGGGAGCTTCGTATGCTGTCGGAAACATCTCTTGAAGCGATCTTGATAATGGGAGGGTTCCAGAGCGCCAGTGAGGAAACAACAGGCTGATGGAAATCTTTGATTCCGATTTTATTGAGGAATCCCACGCATCCAGCTCATCGAAAACATTTCCTTCAAAAAGTTCTAGATACTTCTCCAAACCATCATGAGTGGCTTTTTCAAGGTTGTATTTTAGGTAAACCGGTACCTGCTTCACATTCTCAGGTTCCATTTCATAGAGGAACCACAATGTTTCTCCCGCAGGTCCAACCTCATCAAAACGATTGTCCTCCTGAAGTGCGAGATCAAACGAAAATTCCAATAACTTCTGGTTGGCATCTGACTTCAGCTCCACCTGTTCCATCAGGTCGAGAGTTCCCATTGGGCCTCCATCCGCTTCTTCAAGGACTGCTTCTGCGATGTTCAGATGTCCCACGCTCACATCAACAAGAAGAGACCGCGGAAACCAATTTCCAGCAATCCGAACAAGATCTTCATTTTCCTCAAGTGATTTGTTTAGTTTAGCGCGGATTTCTTCTCCAAATTTTTCTTCAACATATTCCGGGTCCAGATTAGGGTCATTTTCGAAAATCTCCATAACCTGGTTCAGGGAATGATCCTCAATTCCACTGGCAAAAGAGCGCTTCTCTCCGCTTTCCATTTGCACTTCAATCACTTTCAGATTGGGATAATCCGGATTGCGTCCCTCACGTATACTCTCGATTTTCCCCGTATGTGAATCAAATGCTGTAAACACGAGATTTTCCCCGACCTGATATTCATCTTTAGGGAGATAGATATTCCCCTGTTTGGATTTTTTTTCGTGAAGTTCCTTGATTTTAAAGTTAATTCGATGGTTAATTAGCTCAAAAAAAATTTTTTTTGTAGTGAGGGGGGTTTCTTTTTCGAGGAGGATATTGAATATAAATTCAATATCCTCTTTTTCAATTTCAAAATTCTGCCAATAATCATCGGCAATTTTTAACGGTGCAATCATGATTTCTTGGTGATCAATTCCTTTCACAATGAATAATTATAATGCAGCTAAGGATAGCTGTTTTCAACCCAATCGAACGGGTCAACTGGCGTCCCGTTAACCCAGATATCCCAGTGCAGGTGCTTTCCGGTAACGCGCCCCGTTCCGCCTATCTGCCCGATGATCTGTCCAGTCTGAACATATTCACCCTCCTGGACAGAAATCTCAGCCATGTGAGCATATCCTGAATATACCCCTTGCCCGTGATCAATAAAAACCGTTTTACCCCGAATATTCATCTCTCCGGTGTACGCAACAATTCCGGGCGCGGGTGCATAGATATTTAGAATATTCAGCCGGATTTCAAAATCCAGGCCTCCATGATAACCCGTGTACTGTCCATAGTTATAGGAACGTCTGCTTCCAAAATAAGATGTAAAGCCGATGGTTCCGTCTTCCAGCCTTCCATCAACAGGAAATCGGAAAGGTCCATCCCATAATTTTTGATCGGAAATCAAGTTGACAATATTCTGCACCTGCTCATTTTCCGTTTGCACTACTGACTGCTCAATTGTTGTCTGTTCGACAGAAATTTCCTCATTCGGATATTGCCCGGAAGTTAAGAGAGCCAATTGTTGGGCAGAAAAACTTTCCCCATCAGAAAATGTTCCATTAATTGTTACCGGAATCAGCCCCACGTCTGCGAGTGCATGAATGCCATAAAGTGCGTAGTAATACCCTTCCTCAGATTCCTGAAAAAACGAAACTGGCTTTCCATTTACCGTGCCCGTTAGCTGAATGGGATCCTTCGAAAACACCTTTATTACCGTGGTGTGGCCTTGAACAAAGGGCAAAGGAGCAACTTCAATATTTTCTATTCTGTCCGAAAATGGTGATACCGATTGACCTTCTATCTCTGAACGATAAAACAGATGCTTATTAGAAGTAGCATTTAGCCGTGTCAAACCATTTTCGATTGAAAGTGTCCATGGATTGATACCGTTGGATACGGAAGCGGTAAACAATGAATCGGAGTTGCGAACGATCACACGTGAATCCAACTCCGCTGTTTCTTCATTCTCCGGCAATACAAGAGTGGAGCCCACGTAAATTTCTTCCGGACTGGTGATTCGGTTTAATTTTTTAAAATTTTCCAGGGTAAGCTGGTTTCTATTCATGATGGATTGGAGATTTTCTCCGAATCCAACCGGTTTGGTTGTCAACACACCGCTAATTCCTTCGATTCCGGGAATAATTAACCTGGTTCCTTCAGAGATCAAGTTGGAATCGATAATATTGTTGGCCGTGATCAATTCCTGTAGAGTTACGCCAAACATTTCAGCAATTTGTATGAGGTTTTCCCCTGGTTGGACAATATAAACAGGGGTATCCTCCTCATCCTGTGCGATAACTGCCTTCGCGGGCAGAAAAAGCAAGATTAAAGCTATAATAACTGACGAAAATTTATTAAGCATGTATCTGAAAAATATGCTGCAGCTCATTCTTATGAGCAACGGATAAGTTTACCATACTGGATTAATGAAGAAAATTACAACCTGGAACATCAACGGGCTGCGTGCCGCCACCAATAAAGGGATTTTTGATTGGATCAAAGATCACAATGCGGATGTTATCTGCCTGCAGGAAATCAAAGCCAAAGAAGAACAGCTTGATACTGATATTATCAAGGATTGCGGTTACCGTTATGAAATCAATTCCGCCGATCGCCCAGGATACAGTGGCGTGGCATCACTATACAAGGATATTCCTGAATCAATAGAAACGGGTTTGGGAGTTGACAAATTCGATAATGAAGGGCGCGTCATCCGTTTCAAATATCCAGATTTTGTGCTTTTTAATATTTACTTTCCAAACGGTGGGAGAGACCTTTCACGCGTGCCATATAAACTAGACTTTTACAACGAACTGCTTAAACTATGCCAAAATATGCTTTCAGATGGGGAAGAAATTATTCTTACAGGAGATTTTAATACCGCTCATAAAGAGATAGACCTAAAAAATCCTAAATCTAACGAAAAGCATACGGGTTTCTTGCCAGAAGAAAGGGAATGGATTGACCGATATCTGGATAATGGATTCTATGATGCGTTCAGGGAACTGTATCCGGACAAGGAGGAATATTCCTGGTGGTCATATATGTTTAACGCAAGAAAGAACAATGTCGGCTGGCGTATCGATTATTTTCTTGTAACAAAAAACATTATGGAAAAGACAAAAGATGTGATTCACCACACGAATGTGATGGGTTCAGACCATTGCCCGGTCAGTCTTATAATGGATTAGGCACTTTGGAAAAGAACTGGAAATCAATTTGAAAAAGAAAATTATCATAGTTGACGATCATGAAGTTGTTAGGCTTGGATTGAAAAGCCTACTTGATAAATATCCACAATATGAAGTTGTCTCAGAAGCAAAAAATGCAAGAGAGGCAGTGGATCAGGTAGAAAAATATCGGCCGGATATTGTTTTAATGGATATACGCCTTCCTGGACCTTCCGGCATTTTCGCGTGCGATGAAATAAAGAAAAATCATCCAGATGTACAGGTCATTATGCTAACATCTTATGCTGAAGATGAGATGTTATTTTCTGCGATCAAGGCCGGCGCTTCCGGCTACCTACTGAAGCAAATTGATTCTGCGGGCCTGGTCAAGTCGCTGGATGCAGTGTCACGGGGAGAAGCGTCTCTCGACCCGGCTGTTACCCAACGCGTTTTCCAGGAAGTACGGCGCGCTGTGAAAGAAGAGGAAGCCGCATCATTTGCGGATCTAAGCGATCAGGAAAAAATGGTATTAAAACTTGTTACGGAAGGAAAAACAAATCGTGAGATCGCCCAGATGCTTTATTTGGGAGAGGGTACTGTTCGTAATTATGTCAGCAGCATATTATCGAAATTAGATGTGAGCAACCGGGCAGAGGCAGCTGCTTATGCTGTTGCTCATAATTTGAAAGAGTTTCTTTAAAAATAGATCATTAAAATAATTGTAAAAATCTTGGCAGGAAAATAATCAAGCCGATAACTGCTGCTGTAAAGGCGAAAACCAACACAGCTGCGGCAGCAATATCCTTGACTAAGCGCGCACCTTCACCCATCTCGGGATGAACAAGGTCAACTGCAAATTCGATTGAAGTATTGATAAGTTCCAGAACGAACATGGAAAAGACACAAAGGATGAGAACCATCCATTCCATAAAACTTACCCTCAAAAAGTAAGCCGCCAAAAATACTCCCAATCCCATTAGAACATGTATGCGGAAATTTCTCTCCGTCCGAAAAGCGGATGATATACCGTGAAAAGCATGCCGGAATGAGGTTGTTAGATTGGAAGACTTATGAGGTTTTTTATGATTATTTCCCATTAAATACTTTTTCCAAAATTTTGTGCTGCATTGCAATCATTTCTTTCTTTTTTGTTTTTTCATTATCTTCAAATCCTGCTAAATGAAGGATGCCATGAATAATCAATACAGCCATTTCTTTTTTAAAGCTGTGTCCAAGATCATCAGACTGCTCCTGAGCCATTTCAGCAGAAATGACAACATCTCCTAAATAATATCCGCCTGATTCCGGATTGGGCTCATTCATTAGAAATGCAATGACATCTGTCGGGTTATCATGCTTTAGATATTCCCGGTTCAATTCTCTAATTTTCTCATTAGTAGTGATTAACAAGGAGACCTCGTTATCTTCCAGGCTCATGATTTTCATCGTCGTTTCCGCAGTTGACCGGAGAAATTCCTCTGGAATCGTATCAAAAACAGGATCAATATTCAGAATAACTGCCATCAGGAGACATCCATATCTGAGGGAATATCTTCCTGGTTTGGATACTTGATGCGGTGATGATAGGTGTTCTGAAGAGTACGTGAGAATGATTTGGCAATAATCCGCAGATCATTTAAGGTAAGGTCTGTATGGTCAAGCTGACCCTGTTTCTGGTACATATCAATTGCATCACGGACAAGTTCTGCTATCTGCTGCCTGGTTTCAGGCGATTCTGAACGAACAATTGCTTCGCACCCGTCAGCCAACATAAGCAGGGCGGTCTCTTTCGAATGTGGCTTTAAACCACCATATCTAAAAAGATCCTCATCGACTTTCCCCGAATCCCCGGATTTTTCAACTGCCTGTTCATACTGGTAGCGTGTGATCGTGGTCCCATGATGTTCAATAATGAAAGCTTCAATTTGGGGTGGAAGATTATATTTCCTTGCCATCTTTAAACCATCTTCGACATGCTGGATTATCGTTGCGGAGGCAATTAGGGGATCCAGGTCATTATGAGGATTGACCTGGGAGGGCAGCTGATTTTCAATAAAAAATGTGGGATTCTTGGATTTCCCTATGTCATGATACAGGGCTCCAACCCTGGTCAATAATGGATCTGCATTGATTTCCTCTGCAGCCTGCTCCGCAAGATTGGCAACCTGCAGACTATGCTGATAAGTCCCTGGCGCGTTTCTTAATAACTCCTGTAGCAAAGGATGATCCGGCCTTGAAAGATCCAATAATTGAAGGGCTGTTGTTTTTCCAAGTATTTGTGCAAGCGCATATTGGAGAATGAGCGCTAAACTGATAGACCCAAATCCATTAACAAAAGCAGCCCCTACCAGCGTGCCCCCTCCAGCAACATCCAGAAAAGAGTTCAGAAGTCGATAAGCAATCACAAGCACTGAACCGCTTACTGCAATACCAAGTCCAGATAAAAAGAACTTGGTTATCCTTCTCCCTCTTCCCAGGATAAAAATTGCCAAACCAGTTGGAATAAGGTAGTACAAAGAAAGGTCGATAAGTTCAGTCTGCCCAAAGGATGCAAAAATGCTCAAGGAAATAGAAAAGAACAAGCCTATTTCATAACTAAAAATGCTGGAAACAGTCAGGCCAAACGCAGCCAAAGGGAATAGGTAGGGTAGAATCGCATGATTGGGTAGTATGAACCTAGCAGCATACAGAAAAACCAGAAACAGCAGCGTAATCACCGATATGCCTTCAATTCTTTTTCCCGAATTCTTGCGAGTCCGGATGAGATAAAGAATATTGAATGTCATCAGTGAGATCACAACTAAAGCTGCTGAAACATAATCACTTAACCGACTATTCGGGTCCATATAACCCAGTTCTTTCAACGCTTCAAAAGCAACTGGATCAATCACTTCTCCGCTGCTTACAATGATTTCACCGGAAGCATAACTTTTTGTAACAGGTTCAACAGCTTCCCGCGCCTTCTGAATTGCCTCTTCAGTGCTTTCCTGGCTGAACAGGCTGTTTGCAACAATCAGCGGTGAAACAAAATTCCGGATGATTTCGGTTTGTTCTTCATTGAATTCAAAGCCAACCTGGGGTGAAAGGTTTCTGCGCACTGTTGAAACCTGATCCTCTCGAATTGGCGAGCGCATGACCTGTTCAAGCAAGAAAAGGCTCTCAGTTTGTATGGAATCCCAACTTTCGTTTCCCGCCGTCAGAATTAATTGAGCTGTTTCCTCTGTAAGATTCAAATCCTCTATGGCAATGAGGTCTGATATCTTTTGATCCAAATTGGCGAATTCATCAGCTCGAATAGAATTGATAAAACTTAATATCTCCCTGAGTCTTTCTACCTGCCTGCGTGAGATCGCCGGATCGGCAGGAAGATATACAGGCGAGACTGATGATTCTGCAGACTCCATGGCCTGTTCCGTGAGATATTCGCTGGTGAAACTAAAAGATCTCGGTGCCCGGATATCTTGAAATGCAACATCTCCCACATCTAGCAGAGTGGGCGTTGGACGTAGCGAAATCGGCAAAATAAGTGACGCGAATATTGCTGCAGATACCACAGCAGCAGCTGCAAATTTCAAAATTTTTCTTCGGTCAACCCAATTTTCAAATTTTTCTACAAACATATCCAAATAATCAGGATGCCAGCTTCTCCCTTACCATCTTACTGATTTTGTCATTAGGCGCACGTCCTCCTGCATGCTGAATCGCTTCTTTCATGACCCTTCCCATATCCTTTATGGAATCAGCGCCTGTTTCATTGATAATCATATCAATCATCTGATTTAATTCTTCTTCCGAAAGTTCTTTAGGCAGAAAATCTTTTAATACAAGTATTTCTTTCTCAATTTCATCAGCCATCTCTTCTCTTCCCGCTTTTTCTACCTCAGAAATTGTTTCTTCCTTGATCTTGATTTCCTTTTGGAGGATGGCAAAGATTTTGGTATCATCCAATTCCTCACCCGATTCCACTTCTGCCAGCTTAATAGACGAAAGAGCCATCCTCAACGCATTCTTTTTGACAGCATCATTCGCTTTCATTGCATTCTTTAATTCATTCTCCATTTCCTGTTTAACACTCATATGAACCTCCCGAATATGGAATTCCTAAAAATTTTGTCCTTCAAGTTCAAGCAGCCTTTTAAAAGATGTAATGGAGACCTCCATCATATCATCTGTTGGTTCACGCGTCGTCAATCTCTGGAGAAGCAGATTTGGTTTCGTTAGAAATTTTACAAAGGGATTTTCCAGGTGGTTACCCATCCAGCGGATGATTTCGTAAGAAATCATCGCGAGAAATGGCACGAGCAGAATTCTGGAAACAACTCTCTCAAATAGATTCATTTCGCCTAACAATGAAAAAATCAAGATGGAAATAATCACTAAAGTAAGGAGAAAAGAAGTTCCGCATCGAGGGTGCGCTAGCGGAAATTCCCTAATATTTTCCAAGGTTATTTCTTTTCCCTGTTCAAATGCATTGATTGTTTTATGTTCCGCACCATGATATGCGAACACACGTGCAATCTCTTTGGATTTTCCGATTCCCCAAATATACAGAATCAGCATGAACAATCTAATCATTCCTTCAATAAGATTATTAAGAATTGGAGGAAAATTAAAAGCGCGTTTTACCAATTCGACAAGTAATGATGGAATAACAAAAAAAATTCCAATCGCCAGCACAATGGAAAAAAAGACCGTGATGTAAAGAGAAGCCCCCTCAATTTTTTGTTCCTCTTCCTCCGTTTGAAGATTGGCAGAGAGAGTCAGGTATTTCATCCCCAATGACAGCGAATCCCAAAGGACTGTTAAACCTCGAAAAAATGGGATTTCCGATAATCTGGATTTATAAATCCCTCCCAATTCTTCATTTTCCACATGAATTTTTCCGCCTGTTTCCCTGATTGCGGCAACAACATATTTTTTACCCCTCATTAAGACGCCCTCAATTAGAGCCTGGCCTCCATAATAGTTCATTGACTTTTCTTTATCTGTCATTTTTTCACACAATTCTCTGATACGTTAAAGACAAAGTGAATTATAGTTTCCACGCCTTTGTGGAATACTTCCAGATCCAATTTTTCATTAGGACTGTGGATATTATCTTCAGGAAGGCTGAATCCACTTAATACACTTTCAAGGCCAAGAATATTTTTCATATAGGAGACTATTGGAATGCTCCCTCCACCTCTTTGGTAAACCGGCTCCACATCCCAGACTGCCTGGATTGATTGAGCAAAACACCCTACTGCATAAAAATCCGGGTCTGTAATGAAGGCAGAATCGCTTGAAAGCATTTTGATTTCCCATGATACATGTTCAGGCGCATTCTTTTCAAAATATCTTTCCAGCTGAATCCTAACATTTTCAGGTGTTTGGTCCGGTACCAATCTCATTGATATTTTTGCAGTTGCAGTTGCCGGAATAACCGTTTTTGGGCCTTCGCCTGTATAACCACCGTAAATACCATTTACATCCAATGTGGGTCTTCCGCCTACACATTCTACAGGGGTAAAGCCTTTCTCTCCAAATAGCTGATCCACCCCCGTCTGTGATTTATAAAACGATTTATCCATCCCAAGCTTTCCCAGAGCTTGTTTATCTTCTTTTGTTATTGGACGGACATCATCATAATAACCGGGCAGTTGAATGACTCCTTCTTCATCTTTCATTCCAGCAATTAGTTTACAGAGTGCATGAATAGGGTTATACACAACTCCACCAAATAATCCGGAATGAAGGTCCTGTTTGGGCCCGTGGACAGTGATTTCGAAATAAGCCAAGCCCCTTAGACCATAAACTATTGTGGGTTTATTCTTTGAAATCATACCTGCGTCAAGGTTTAGGACAAAATCGCTTTGAAAAAGCGCTTTATTTTCTTCCAAAAAGGATTCAATGCTTGGCGAACCGATTTCTTCTTCTCCTTCAACGAGGAATTTGAAATTGACAGGCAGGTCACCAATCTCCATGATCGCCTTAATGGCGTTCAGGGTAACCATAAGCTGTCCTTTCATATCTGACGCACCACGCGCATAGATACTCCCGTCCCTGATTTCAGGCGAAAAGGGCTTGGATTTCCACAAATCGACCGGGTCTGGCGGTTGAACATCATAATGACCATAAACAAGAATCGTCAGTGCTCCTTCTTTTAGAGAAGGAATTTTCCCATATACAACTGGATGTTTTTGGGTTTCCAATATTTTGGTTTCTGAAGCCCCGATGGATTTGAGCTGTTTAACAATCCAATCAGCTCCTTTCCATATTTCATCACGATAATGTGAATCTGATGAAATGGTTTGTATCCTTAAAAAATCCTCAAGATCTTTATAATATTCTTCTTTTCTTTGGTTATAAACACTTACTGCTTCTGAGATTTTTCTCTGCATCATTACTCCTTGGTAACGATATATTGTAATTCATCCGTCTGGCTATCGAATGGATTCAGTCCTGTGCTAAAATTTTTTTGAATGTTTATAAGAGGGATTGAATGATTATCAAAAATGCAAAAATCATCACATATGATGAACAAAATCCAATTATAGAAAATGGGTCTATACAAATTGACGAAAGTGGAACTATCCAGTCTATCCAACCAGGCAGGGAAGTGTCTTTTGGTGAAGATAAAACGGAAGAATTTGACGCCAAAGGGCAATTTGTCATGCCCGCAAACATCTGTGCCCATACTCATTTCTATGGAGCTTTCTCGCGGGGTTTATACATCCCAGGAGACGCGCCGGATGCATTCCCGAGCATATTGGAAAAATTATGGTGGAAACTGGACAAATCATTGGATGAAGAGGCAAACTACTATTCAGCACTGGTTTGCCTTATCGATGCTATTAAGCACGGAACTGCGGTCCTGATTGACCACCATGCGTCACCAAATTTTATACCTGGATCATTAGATGTTCTAGAAAAAGCTGTTCGCGAGTCTGGATTGAGAGCTTCCCTCTGTTATGAAGTAACTGACAGGGATGGAAGTGAAAAATCAGATCAGGGTATTGAGGAAAACGTTCGCTTTATCAAGAAAACTGCGGAAATGAATGACATGGTTATAAGCGCGCAATTTGGCCTACATGCCAGCTTAACTTTAAATGATCAGACTCTCCAGGAAGCCAGAAAACAATGCCCTGAGGGAACCGGATTTCATATCCATGTTGCCGAGCATGTTGTGGATGAGGATGATAGTTTGAAAAAATGCGGGAAGCGGGTAGTAGAACGTTTGGATCAATACGGCATTTTAGGCCCAAAAACGATAGCGGTTCATGGCGTTTATTTGGATGCGCGTGAAATTCAGATTCTGGCTGAATCAGGCACCTGGTTAAGCCACCAACCAAGATCGAACATGAATAACGCGGTAGGGCTACCGGATGTAGAATCTATGCTTAACGCCGGCATTCCTGTGTGCATTGGCAATGACGGGTTTTCCAATGCCATGTGGCAGGAATGGAAAGCCGCCTATTTGGGGCACAAATTAAAAACAGGGGATCCGCGCAGTATGCCAGCAGAAAAAATTTATACGATGGCAGTGATCAACAACCGCAATCTGGTTAATAATTTATTTAATGGGCTTGATACCGGTATTATTAAAGAGGGCGCAGCCGCCGATTTAATAATTGTAGACTACAAGCCTTTTACCGATCTAAATCATGATAACTTACCGTGGCACATCATATTTGGATTCCAGGACAGTATGGTTACATCGACCATTGTCAACGGTAGATTTCTCATGCAAGACAGAGATTTGGTTACCCTGGATGAGGGAACAATCGTAAAAGAAGCGAAAAAGGTTTCTAAAATCGTCTGGGATACATACCATGGATTGTTTTAATGAATCGTTATGGAGGATTCATGGAAAAAAAATTGAAAATAAGCATCATCGGCGGAACCGGTAAAGAAGGACGGGGTCTGGCTTACAGGTGGCTCAAAGCCGGATACCCAGTTAAGATCGGATCTCGTAAGAAAGAGAAAGCCCTTCAGGCAGTTGATGAATTATTAAAGATATTAGGGAATGAATACCAAGATTTATTAGCAGGCGATTTGAATGAAAAAGCTGTAGCCGGCTGTGATGTTGCTGTTCTTACTATTCCCTATGAATTCCATGCAGAAATGCTGACTTCCATGAAACCGTATCTCAAGGGCAAATATTTACTGGATGTAACTGTGCCGCTTGTTCCTCCCAAGGTTTCAGTGGTTCGTATACCAGAGAAAGGCAGTGCGGCTCTGGAAGCACAGAGCATTCTTGGGGAGAATGTAAAAGTGATTTCCGCATTTCAAAATATCTCCTTCGAACTACTGCTTTCTGATAAAAATATTGAATGTGATGTTTTTGTTTGCGGTTTAGACAAAGAAAGCCGGTCAATCGGTTTAGCATTGGTTAAAGATGCGGGCCTGCGCGGATGGGATGCTGGTCCACTAGAAAATTCGATTATCTCAGAAGGATTAACTTCTATCCTCATCAGAATTAACAAACAATTTGGCTTACATAATACGGGAGTTCGTATAACCGGTGTGAATAGGGAAAACTATTAAGAATGCCATTAGTACTGACTCCTATTAAGGATATCCCCCTAATTAAAGGGGGAGAATTTTTGCCAGATATTCTCCAAAAATCTCTAATTAACCAAAAAATCAAACTTAGAGATGGAGATATTCTAGCAGTCACCCAAAAAATTGTATCGAAAGCTGAAAAAAGAACAAGATACCTGGATAAGGTTTCACCCGGTGAAAAAGCAATTGAAATATCCAGGATAAATATAAAAGACCCAAGGCTGATTGAATTAATCCTAAGGGAAAGCAAAGAAGTCATAAGAGTTTCCCGCAGCACTTTAATTGTTGAGCATAAACTCGGTTTTATTTGTGCTAATGCAGGCATCGACCATTCAAATGTTAAGGGAGATAAAAACCATGAGAAATGTTGTTATCTTTTATTGCCGGAAGATCCCGAAAAATCAGCAAAGTCGATAGGGGAATATATTGGTAATCAAAGTGGTGTTGATATCGGAGTCATCATTATTGATTCTCATGGCAGACCCTGGCGATATGGGACAGTCGGAGTCATAATTGGGACATACCGCGTTCCCGCGCTGTTGGATTTAAAGGGTCGAAAGGATTTGTTCAATTATCAATTAAAAATTACCCGCATTTCGGCCGCTGATGAGCTTGCAGCCGCTGCATCATTGATAATGGGCCAGGCAGATGAAGGAATTCCGGCTGTCCATATCCGCGGGTTTCCCTATGAACTGCGAGATACTACCATAAAAGAGCTGATCCGTCCCAAAGAGACTGACCTTTTCAGGTAGTCATGAAAATTACTGCATTAGCTGGTGGGGTTGGTGGGGCAAAATTGCTGGAGGGTCTCAAGGAATTATTAGGGCCGGATGAACTGACAGCCATTGTTAACACTGGAGACGATTTCTGGCATCTCGGCCTTTTCATCTGTCCGGATTTCGATACCATTTTATACACTTTATCCGGTGTCGCGAACCCGGTTACTGGATGGGGAATTCGGGATGATACATTTATCACTTTAGAAAAAATCAATAAAATGGGTGGGCCATCATGGTTCAAACTTGGCGACCAGGATTTGGCAACCCATATATTGAGAACTCATCTAAAGAAGAACGGAAAAAATCTTACCGAAATATCAAGAATTTTATCAGCGTATTTTAATGTATCACACGCTATTCTTCCAATGACGAATTTTGAGGTGCCAACATTCGTAAGAACAAAACAGTATGGGGAAATCCCTTTCCAGGAATATTTTGTCAAATACCGCTTCGAGCCGGTGATTGAGGGATTTATTTTCCGCAATATCGACAACGCAAAACCTAGCGAAGAAGTCATGAAATCCTTGAGGGATTCAGATGCAGTGATAATTTGCCCGTCCAATCCTTTTGTAAGCATTGATCCAATTATTCATTTAGAAGGAATCCGATCAATCTTGTTAGAAAAATTTGTTGTTTGCGTATCCCCTATCATTGGCGGCCTGGCTATTAAAGGTCCCCTGGCTAAGATGTTCCATGAGATGAATATCAAACCAAGCCCTTCATCTATAGCTCGCTATTACGAAGATTTCCTGGATATGATTTTTATTGATTATCAGGATAATGAAGAAATATCCAAAATAAAGCGATCAAGTATAATTCCAATTGAATCAGATATTTTTCTACCGGATAAAGAAAGCCGTATTCGCCTGGCGAAAGAAATACTCAAACAAATAGGCAGAAAATTCTAAAAATATGTCACTTTGGGCAGTTGTGCCTGTAAAACCACTCCGCCGCGGAAAATCTCGTTTGGCAGGTATTTTATCCACCAAAGATCGTGAGAATTTGAATGAACAGCTGCTGAAACGTACAATCACAAGCCTGAAGCCAGTGAAAGAAATTGATGAGATCATCGTTATCAGCTATGATCCTGCGGCTCTCAGCCTTTCAAGGAAATTTGGAATCAGAACCTTACAGGAAAACCGAAACACCAATATTAATAATGCACTTAGAAAAGCGACTATGGCAGCAAAAGGTTTCCATGCAAGTAAAATCTTAATCGTTCCCGCGGATTTACCCCTCATTTCATCTGAAGATATCGAAAACATGCTTAATCTACAAGCCAGAGCACCTGAAATTATTATTGCTCCAGACCGACGCATGGATGGTACGAATGCTTTATTAATTAATCCAATAGGAATACTGGATTATGATTTTGGTATATGGTCCTTCCGAAAACATGTCGAACAGGCAGAAAGGAAAAAAATCAGAGTTGAAATATATGATAATGAAAATCTGGCATTTGACCTTGACCTACCGGAAGATCTTGAATACCTAAAGAGTCTAGATGTGTCAAAAAATATGATTTCCTTATAGTTAATATTAAGGAGGAAAAAACAATGTTTGATAGAGTGGCCTTGTATTTGCAGGATGCCCATGACCTTAGGGATGGTCTGGATTATGTGCAATATGCAGAGGAGCGAGGTTTTGAAGCAGTATGGCAAGCTGAAAGCCGATTGGTTAGAGATGCCATTGTCCCAATGGCTGCTTATGCTGCGGTTACCAGAAAAATTAAAGTTGGTTCTGGCGTAATCAACAACTGGACAAGAAATATTGGGCTCCTTGCTTCCACTTTTTTGACGCTTGATGATCTTGCCCCGAACCGGATTATCTGCGGTATTGGA
>CAYPPV010000016.1:0-15032 GCA_964412705.1 uncultured Pelolinea sp.
CTGGAGTTCCGGATCGAGAGTGGTATAAACACGAAACCCGGACCGGTAGATCGTCTGCGGATCATACTGTTTTTCCAGTTCCGCCCTAATGAAATTAACCCAGTGCGGAAACGGCATGTCCACCAGGCGTTTCTCAAAGGGAAAACTCTCTATTTCCTGCGCCGCAGCAACCGCTTCCTCAAGCGTTACACAAACCGGCACTCTCAAGCTGTTCACCTCAATGCATCCGCGTTCCTCACTCAGGATATACATCAGATTCAATACATCCAGGTGCCGGTTAAGCGATGCTTCCCTATTGGTGAAGATATCATAGACAGCCGGTGCCTGCGGCAGGCCTGCCAGGAACGATGCCTGGGCTATGTCCAGCTGATCTGCCGTGGTATTAAAGTAGGTCTCCGCTGCGGCTTCAATCCCGTATGCCAGGTTGCCGTAATACACTTCGTTTAGATACAGTTCCAGAATTTCATCTTTGCTGTATTTGCGGGTGATTTCGGCCGCCAGTACAATTTCTCTTGCCTTTCGTCTGGTGGAAATTTCCACTCGTTCTTCCGGCGAGAGCAAAAGAGTGCGTGCCAGCTGCTGCGTGATGGTTGATGCGCCTGAAACTACTTCCCCGCTTGTGTAATTCTGCCAAAGTGCGCGCATAATTCCCCACGGGTCAAACCCAGGATTGTCATAAAAATCCTTGTCCTCCGTCGCGATGGTCGCGGCAATCACCTCCGGAGATATTTCTTCGATGTGGGTGAATGTCCTCCTGCCCGCGTTTGGGTCTAGGATCTCGTAAATAAGGTTGCCGTTCCGGTCATATATTTTCGTTGTCTCAAATTGGGACGCGTACTGTCTTAAATCGTCCACACTTGGCAGCCCGGCTGCAATTGAAAAATACTGGATGATCAGGAAAGACAACCCGATAATGCCCATCAATATAACCATGAAAATGGACGCGATCAGCCCGTAAATGAAACACCCGCCGGGATTCTTACTGAATCGTTTCAGAAGACCGTCGCCATTTCCCCGCCAACCAATCCGTTTTTTTAAATTTTCAAGAAATTTTTCTGATTTCGTTTTTATGCTTTCCAATAAATCAAACTTTTCAGATTCAATATATCCTTCCGCTTCTTCTTCATCTTCGTCAGAAACCAGATCCTGGCTTTTTGCCTTCAAGGGTTGGGTATCTTCCACTATTTCCGTATCGCCACCGCTAACTGGACCTCTTCTTTGAATTTCATCTTCGCTAAACTTTTTCACGCCAGCCGAACCGCTTTCATTGAGTTCCCCTTGATTGAAAGGTTCAATTTTTTGCTTTTTGTACTTTGATGAAAGAATTTTCCGCAATCGGTCGCCGGGGGTGGAGGCTTCGTTTTCGGAATTTTCAAAATTATCTTGATTCATCGAACGCTTCTTCTTTAAATTCCTCTACCTGATATGTAAATATTTCCAGATCTTTTTTCCGCCAGAGATTTGGCTCAGCTCCCATCTTCATGCATAAATGGTTCAGAAATTCTTCGGGGGCTGGTAATTTCTCCCATACCTGCGGTAGGAAAGTAGCCCTGCGGAATCCATCTCGAATCACCACTCCGTCTTTTCCCGGCCGCAGCTTGGCAACCAGATCATGAGGGTTTTCATACTCCAGCTTCTGTGTCGGCGTTAGGCGGGAAATTTCAATTTCAAGAAGCGGAACTTCGTTTAACGAAATCGGGGGGAAGCGGAAGTCCTGCGTAGCCGCGGCAACCGCATGTTCCTGCACATCCAGGGCAAGCGGCTGGGTTGCTTCCAGGGAACCAATACAACCCCTAAGTTTGCCGGATATCGTCAGGGTTACAAAAGAAGCGCCCTTTCTGCGGAGGTTTTCCGTCAGATCTGCCAATTGGATGACGGGGGTTTCTTTCCCGGCCGCAACAGAATAGATCGCATCCCTTGCAATGTCCAGCAGGAGCCGTTTTTCAACTGCATTCAACTTCTCAGTGTGATTTCGTTTTTCAGTCATAAAATGACCACTTTCATCCAAAAATTTTTTATTCTTCCCAGCCAGGTCTTTCTGTTTTCATGTGGAACTGAATTATACTTTCTGGCAGATAACTTGCATTAATTTAACCAGTATATGAGTGAAAACAGCGACCAGAGAGAAAAGATTCCGCCCGAAGAACAGCCGGAAGAAATTAATACTGAAAACGGACAACACCGCCGTCCCTATACTGTTATGCGGGGCGTCCAGACAGTTTTCAGCATTGCAGTGGTAATGGCCACTTTGCTGACTCTCTGGAATCCGAGAAGGATGCTCCGCCCAACCAGCCTGGATGACCTGCTGCGCCAGGCAGAAATAGCAAAGACGGATGAGGCTGAATCAGGAGGGGAAGGTGGCAGTCAAATTGGCATCCTTTCCGGTTATTGGCAGAATACCACCGGGGAGGTTTGCGCTGATGGACTGGTTGAATCTGAAGTGAACTATCTGATCGCATCGCTTACGGCCCAGATATTAATCGATGAGGGCTATGATGTAAAAATTTTCCCGGAATATGATCTGGCACTGCTGAACTTCAAGGGAAAAGCCCTGGTCGCACTCTATTCAGGATCATGTGCGGAAAATCCAAAACCGCCCAGCGGTTTCAAAATCGAATCCAGCCTGACAACAGAGCATCCGGATCTCATTGATCAATTCGCGGTATGCCTGGCAGACAAATACCGCGAAACTACAGGCCTGAATCCCGTTTTCAATGTTATCAATCCTGATCACCCCTCCTATCATATTTTCCGGGACATCGATCCAGAAACCCCGGCGGTTCGAATAGAGATGGGATCCCTGATGTCTGACCGACATGTCCTCATAGAGAATCCTGAAGCGGCTGCCAGCGGCATTGCGGAAGGTATTATTTGCTTCCTGGAAAGCAGGACAGGTGATTAACCATGTATGCACTAAATCCTGAACGCGCGCAAAATGCACTCGACAAGGCAAAGCAGGCAATCAAGAAGAAAAATATGCGCCTTGCAAACCGATTAGCCCGGAAAGCTGTCTTGTTTGATCCGGGATTAGAGGAGGCATGGCTGATTATCGCCTCTACTTCCAGTCTCCAACAGAGCATCCGTTATCTCAAGCGCGCTTTGGAAATTAACCCCGACAGCCAGAGAGCACGAAGAGGATTGAGCCGTGCTTTGAAAGAAATCAGGAAACAAGAGAATTCAGAAACCTCATCCACAGAACCAAGCAGGAAACCGCACAATAAAGGAAATCAAAACCAAGTACCTGTTAAAGAAAAACGGGATGCCCGCTGGGCGATTCCGCTTTTTTTCAGTGTTGTTTTCATCGGGACGACGATTCTGTGCGGATTTGGAGTGCCCGTTCTCAACGCGCAGGCATCAATCCGCACTGATTCCAGGCCCAAAGAAGCGCTTTTCAAACCTTCTCTCACGCCGACCATCACACCCACCCCAACAATGACACCCACGCCCACTCCCACCTCTACCCCAACGCCCCAACCGACTGCGGATACCTTTTTTTCTTCATATCGGTATCATTCGTGGGATATACCGAATGAGGTGGCGGGCACAAATACATTCTGGATAGAAGTTGATCTCACCCACCAGATGCTTTTTGCCTACCGTGGCAATCAGCTGATAAGCGGCTTTTATGTTTCCACAGGCATAAGTAAATATCCCACCGTGACAGGCACATATAAAATTTACGCAAAATTTCCGGAATACACAATGGTTGGACCCGGCTATGACCTCCCGGATGTGCCCTATTCGATGTTCTTTCATAAAGGTTATTCTATCCACGGAACATACTGGCATAACAATTTTGGCGTTCCAATGAGCCATGGATGTGTTAATATGGATACAAATGATGCCGCCTGGGTTTATGAAAACGCGCCGGTCGGCACATATGTATTTATTCATTACTGATGATGAAAAACCTGATTCAAAATGAAATTTCCAGGAGGGCTTTCGTAAAATACGCCGGCTTGACAGCGGTCGGGTTGGGATGGGGCTTCGCAGATTTTCCGGGACTTAAAAAAACGCAATTCCTTAATGAACAGAATGATTTAAGAATAGGAAGGGTTCTTCTCGAAAGGACATTTACATACAGAGAACCCCATTCTGGCTCACCCACAGTTGAAAGCTACCAATTCAATGATCTGGTTGAAATCGAGGAATCTGTAATTGGCTTTTCCGAATCAGGCCAGAAAAATCTGTGGTTTTTGACATCTGAAGCGGACTTCATCCCGGCTTCTTCCATCCAGATTGTAGAAAACCGCCTGAATGAGCCAAAGCGGGCCATCAATTCAGCAGGAGAACTGGGGGAAATTACGGTTCCTTTTACTACTGCTTTTTATAATGGGGATGATGAAAACAAACAGGACCAACAATTCTATTATGGATCAACCCATTGGATATATTCTCTAGGAGAGCACAGGATAAATAAGAATTTGTTCTACCTAATCAAGGAAGATCATTGGAACGATCCCTATTATGTTCCCGCAGAGCATGTGCATATCTTCAGCGAGGATGAACTTCAGCCGATTTCTGTCAATGAAACAGTTAAACAAAAGAGAATTAAAATCGACCTCAAAAACCAATATCTGATCGCCTACGAGGACGATGAACCTGTTTTGCTATCTGGTCTTTCTTCAGGTTACAGAACAGCAGAAAAGGACCTGAGGACACCGAAGGGAAAATTCCTGATTAACTATAAGAGGCCTTCCCGCCACATGCGGCACACCGATTTGTTCGGCAGCAACGACGGTGAACTGTATGGCGTTCCCTGGGTGACGTATTTCGCGGATACAGGCGTGGCATTCCATGGAACATATTGGCACAACGATTTCACCTCACCCCACAGCCACGGCTGCATCAACCTGCCCATATCCATTGCAAAGTGGATATATCTCTGGACCGAACCTGCTATTGCTCCCCGCGCAAAAAAAATTACATCCCAGTATGGAACACCTGTGGAAGTGATCTAACTTTTTTAGAATTCGTTAACACCATTAAGGTATGCTTTAATCGCAACAAATAAGGTAAATGATGTCTCATAAGGCGGTATTTGAAGGATTAGTTTTTGACGAAAATGACGCACTTCTGGATGTCAGCTATGTGGGCGGCGAGGCCTGCTACATTGTTGATGATGAAGGGTTTAAACTACATGTACCCAGCGAACATGTTGACAGACAGGTTCTGGATATGATGAGAGAACAAATTATGGCCAATAAAGACCTGATAGCTGAGCAAACCGCAGAGATGATCGGGCAGGATGATATCTTCACGCACGCGATCATTACTAATCAGCTGGAAAATGTGGATGATCAGCTGACGCACCTGCTGAAGCATGGAATCCCCGAATCAGGGCGCATTTATTTGGGAATGCTGGGATTCAAAATCGTAATCAACCACCACGGTGACGTGATCCGGATCGAACAGCCGTCAGTGCCCATCGATGATGAATAATTTCATTGATACAATAAATTGAAATGATTGAATCGCGGATATGGTTTCCAATCTCATAATTGAAGTCAATGAAATGAATTTTGAATACGAGGTTGTCCAGTATTCAAAAAATATCCCCGTGCTGGTAGATTTCTGGGCGGAATGGTGCCATCCATGTAAAACACTCAGCCCCATCCTTGAAAAGATTGTGCTTGAAGCCGGCGGAAATCTTCGCCTAGCCAAAGTCAATATTGACCAAAATCCCAACCTCGCCATGCAGTTCAGCGTGAGGAGTATCCCTACAGTCAAGGCATTTGTGAATACCCAGCCAGTGGCTGAGTTTGTTGGCGTAATGCCTGAACCACGCATCCACGAATTCATCGCTAAACTCTCCGCTCCAAGCCCGGCAGATCTCGATGTTGAAAAGGGGCAGAACCTGCTCCTGTCCCACGAATGGGAACAGGCGGAAAGCATTTTTGAAGAGGTGCTGTACCAGAAATCTGATTCCACCTCCGCACACCTGGGTCTGGCAAAAGCGCTGCTTGCGCAGAATCATCCAGTAGAAGCGCTGGCACATCTGGATGAAATTTCCATCAGCAGGGAATTGGTGCAGGCCGAGCAGCTTAGGCCATATGCGGAAGTTTTACTGCAGCTGCGCGAGAACACCCTCCCGGAGGAAAGTGATCTGGATGCTGTGTTCCGTAACAGCATACGCTTCGCTAGCCAGGGGAAATTCCAGATTGCGCTTGACGGACTGTTGGATATCCTGCGCGAAGATAAAAACTACCGTGAAAAATTAGCCCAGAAAGTGATTCTGGCGATCCTGGAGCTTATGGGAAGTGAAGATCCAAATACGCGTGAATATCGCTCCGAGCTTGCATCTGTTCTCTTCTAATTTTCAAAGAAAAAAAGTTTGTGATTCCCGCAGAAATATATTAATGGATTCGATGTGATAATTTTGCGGGAACATATCCACCAGACGTGATGAATCGAGGATAAAACCACCTTGATTCAGGTAAGTAGCGTCCCTCGCCAAAGTGGCAGGGTTGCAGGAGACGTATAGCAGCAAGTCGGAATTCATTTCTAAAATCTGCTGCAGCACTTCTTTCCCCAGACCCGTTCTTGGGGGATCAACAATGATACAGTCCGGATACGCATCAATCATGGGAAGGATTTCCCCTGCGTCTCCCTGGTAAAGTACGACATGGTTATATTCATCCAGGTTCACAGCGAAGTCATCGCACGCCTCAGGTGATGATTCGATAGCAATAATTCCATCAGCACTCTCAGCCAGAAAAGAAGAAAACAAGCCCACGCCGCAATAAATATCCATAATTTTTCTTCTGCCGTATGTTTTTACAACATTTTGAACTATCCGCACCATTTCTTCCGCCGCAAAGAGGTTAGTCTGGAAGAATGCACCCGCTGAAACGCGGAACGGTTTATCCAGAATTTTCTGGACCAAAAAATCATCTCCCGCAAGCAGCAGTTCATCTTCATCGCTCATATGGACAACCGAAATTGTTGCTTCAGTCTGGACTTCCGGCACGCTTGCCTGGTCGCCGGATAGTATCAGCATCACTTCTCCATCTATATTCTGCCTGTATTCAACGCGGTCAACTGCATCGCCAATCTCAAATTCCACCTGGGGCCAGACGCGGTTGATCTCCTGCATGGGCAGATGGCACTCTTCAACAGCAAATGGTTTGTTATTGTAAATATCCATGAAGCACAGCTGGCCGGACATGGACACGTGAACTTGAAGGCTATCGCGGTAATTCCAAGACCTGCTGGACGGCAGTATTTCGTCGATTTTTTGGGGTTGAATATGCCCTATCCTGTCCAGCTGTTCGAGGAAGATTTCCTGTTTGAACCTTAATTGTTCCAAGTAAGGGATATGCTGGTAATGGCAGCCGCCGCAGAAACCGAAATGCCGGCAGCGGGGGGCAGTTCGCATGGAACTGGGTTTTCTGACTTCAATCAGCTCTGCAAAAGCGAAATGTTTTTTCTCCTCTAACAGGCGAATATCCGCTTCTTCGCCCGGAAGGACGAAGGGCACAAATACCGCTTTCCCGTCTGGCAGGCGAGCCAGTCCTTTTCCTTCGTATACAAGCGAGTCAATCGTGACCGTAAAATTTTGTTCCATACTAAATATCTTTCCTTTTGATAAATCCAATAATTTTTTCAAATTAAAGAATTTCAGGTGAATGATTCATTATAAATAAAAAAGATCCATCATTGGACCTTTTAGGCGGAGAGGGTGGGATTCGAACCCACGGTACCTTGCGGTACACGCGCTCTCCAGGCGCGCGCATTAGGCCAGACTATGCTACCTCTCCGGACAAATCTGCCGCCCTTACGGCGGCGAAATTATATCATGCATGAATTTTACATCAGTTTGATATTTCCTCATTTATACTTCACTAGAAAAGGAGGAAGAATGGCTGTCCAAATCCGGCTGATGCGTATCGGAGATTATTCCGGTGCCTATTCCCTGTGGAAATGCCTGCCCGGCATGGGATTAAGCCGTGCTGATGAATTCGAAAATATCAAGATATTTCTCAGGAAAAATCCAAAAACCTGTTTCATCGCGGAGGAACACGATCGGCTGATAGGCACAGTCCTCGGCGGGAGCGATGGGCGGCGCGGATATATATACCACCTGGCTGTGCATCCGGAATTCCAAAGAAGGGGGATCGGAAAACAATTAATTCAAAATTGCCTGGAGGCATTCAGAAACCAGGACATCATGAAATGCCATATTTTTGTAATCAGTAGCAACCGGGAAGGCATTAAATTCTGGAAAAAAATCGGATGGGTGATGCGGGATGACATTCTGGTCATGTCCAGGGAACTATGAAACGATATTTTCAATAAATGAATTCTAATCAAACCCGGAATGAAGTAGGGAAGAAAAAAACGTATCAAATCTTATTTTCTGGTCCTCATTCAATATAATTGCGGATATGGTATTAGAGAGAGATTTTTACCTTCTCCCAGCACAGGCAGTTGCCCGCGGTCTGCTCGGGAAGAAATTGATTCGGCAAATCAACAATCAAACTATTTGCGGATATATCCTTGAAACAGAAGCATATGATGGAGAGAGGGATGAGGCCTGCCACGCTCGCAACGGGAAAACGGAAAGAAACAAAGTGATGTACGGACCAGGAGGGTACGCCTATATTTATTTCACATACGGGATGCACTGGATGCTGAACTGTGTAGCCGGAGAATCCGGCTACCCGGCAGCAGTGCTGATCCGGTCCATAAAACCTGTAATGGGGCTGGATTACATCCGTGAGCGGCGCCACCCTATCCCTCAAGAACACTGGACCAACGGCCCCGCCAAACTGACAAAAGCGCTTGATATTACTGGAGAACTGAACGGCGTTGACCTCTGTTCCAAAAGCGGAGGGCTATTTATTGAAGAGGGCGTAACCATAACTGACGGCCAGGTCCATACTACCGCCCGGATTGGCATCCAGTATGCGCCTGAACCCTGGAAGAGCAAGAAATGGCGGTTTGTAACAGAAATTATGAACGGGGTAGAAGGATAGCCCAAAGAAGTTATAATCAGGGAGGGAGAGTTAGGAAAATGTCTGAGATATCAGAAACGTATCCGGAATTTGAATTTGACCCGACAAAAGTAGTTATTTACGGCGGCGGCGGACTGAGCAAGATGATCATCGAGACCGTCCGCGCTGTAAGCGCATATCATATTGTCGGCGTCATTGATGACGGGAAATCTACAGAAAAGGAAATTATCGGTGTCCCGGTTATTGGCAGCTCTGAGGTTTTGCCGGATTTACGCAAAGACGGTGTCCGCATGGCTGTGAATGCGGTTGGCGGAATTGGCGATTACCGCGTGAGGTTGAGAGTATTTGATAAGCTGGCAGGGGAAGGATTTGTCTGCCCTGCTGTTGTCCACCCGACAGCCCATGTTGACCAATCAGCGGTAATCGAAGCGGGGGTGCTGGTGCTTGCACAGAGTTATGTGAGCGGTAATGCGTTTGTCGGCCACGGCACATTGATCAACAATTCCGTAGTGGTGTCCCATGACTGCGTGCTCGGCGCGTGCGTAAACCTGTCACCTGGCGCAATGCTGGCTGGTGATGTGATTATCGGCAATTATACGCAGATCGGCATGAATGCCACAGTCAACATCGGCCTGAAGATAGGAAGCGAATGCCTGATTGGAAATGGTGCCACGGTAAAGAGCGATGTCCCTTCTAGAAAACGGATATACGCCGGGTCGATATGGCCGCCCTATGAACCCAACCAAAAAAATAAATCTGTATAGGAACAGACCCTCATGTTTAAGAGAAATTCAACCCAGCAGCCTGAATCTCCAGGAAAGATAGAGCGGGTTACCTCCGTACTGGGAGAAGGCATCAGCTGGGCAGGGAAGGTTTCCGGGAAAGGGGGCATCCGGATTGAGGGCATCTTTGAAGGGGAAATCGCGCTTCAGGGTCTGGTGGTTGTCGGAGAAACCGGGAAAGTGACCTGCGATAATGTGAGGGCCAACACCGTGATTGTGGCAGGGGCGGTTCACGGCGGCATCACCGCCGATAAACTGGAGATACGCAGCACAGGCCGCGTGTGGGGCAATGTAACTGTCAGCGCGTTCTCAACAGAAGAAGGAGCATTCCTGAGGGGGCAAGTGACCATGGAAGATAACCTGAAACTGGATGCGAATTCCAGCCAAAGAAATCTAGAATCTTCAGAGCAACTGGATGATTCCGATCCTCAGTCTACAGATCAATAACACTTTATTATTCAGAAAGATAAACGATGTCAGGAAAAAAATATCTGGTCCCCATGTCCAGCCCCGATTTAAATGAGGACGACAGGCGTTCTGTACTAGAGGTTCTGGAAACGAGATATTTAAGCATTGGACCCAAGCTGGAGGCGTTTGAAGATGCGGTAAAAAAATATTGCGGCGCCCGACAGGCAGTTGGCGTCTGCTCCGGTACAGCAGGCCTGCATCTCTGCGTCCGCGCCGCGGGGATAAATCCCGGGGACTTTGTAATCACCACTCCCTTTTCATTCATTTCTTCAGCAAACGTTATCTTATTTGAAAATGCCGTGCCCATTTTTGTTGATGTGGATCCAACAACCGGAAATATTGATCCCAAACTGGTGAAGAAGGCGGCAGCAGACATCTCTTCCTCTAAAACCGACAGGATGAGCCAGTGGCTTCCCCGCAAAGGAGCATCCATATCCGGAAAACTGCGAGCAATCCTTCCCGTGGATGTGTTCGGCCAGCCAGTGGATTATGATGAATTAAAGAAAACAGCGGACACCTTTTCATTAACCATCATTGAAGATTCCTGCGAAGCGCTGGGCTCTGAATACAAAGGAAAGAAAGCCGGAAGGCTGGGCGATTTCGGTGTATATGCTTTCTATCCCAACAAGCAAATCACCACCGCTGAGGGCGGCATGATCGTGACCGATAACAGCGAAGCGGCTGAACTGATGCGCTCTCTGCGGAACCAGGGGCGTGCGCCCGAGGACACCTGGCTGCAGCATACCTACCTTGGTTATAACTACCGCCTGGATGAAATGAGTGCGGCGCTGGGGTTATCCCAAATTCAAAGGCTGGATGAGCTTGTGGAAAAAAGGGACAGGGTCGCAAAATTGTACAATGAGCGCCTGCAGGGAATCCTTGAAATCGAAACTCCGCATATCGCTCCCCCCACCACCACAATGAGCTGGTTTGTGTATGTAGTGCGCGTTATGAACGGCATCAGCAGGGATCGCCTTGCCGACTGCCTTGAAAAAGAAGGCATCCCTGTCCGCCCATATTTCCTGCCCATTCACCTTCAGCCCTATATGGTCGAACGTTTTGGCTATCAGCCGGGTGATTTTCTTGTTACAGAAGACCTAGGCAGGCGCAGCCTGGCACTGCCTTTTTCAGGATTAATGACTGCCGAGCAGGTTGACCTGGTCTGTTCAAAACTGGAAGTATGCATTAGAAAAGCTATCGTGTAGATATATGGATTTTGTATTCAGGCCGGTCAGACGCAGAGGATTGATCTTATTTTTGGGTATTTTCATTCTGAATCTGGCCTTGCTCGGCTGGCTGGTTCTGCAGGCGCTTGCCCAGCAGACCAGGGGATTTTTCATTCTGTATCTGATCGCGGCGGTTGCTGCCTTCATCCCTGTTCCGGTTGTCCTTTATCGACTTTTTTCCTTATTGCGTGCAAAATATGTGATTGACCGTGAAGGCCTCCATATCCAGTGGGGTCTGCGCACGGAAGATATTCCCATGGATCAGATTGAATGGATCCGCAGCACTAACGACCTTCCTTTCGAAGTCAACTGGCCAGCCGCAAGCATTCCCGGTGCTGTGCTAGGAACGCGCGTGCACCGCGATCTTGGCCCCATTGAATTTATTGCTTCGGACAGGCGGGCTCTGCTTTATGTGGCAGCCAGGGACCGCATCTTTGCCATCTCGCCAGCCAATCAAGCTGAATTCATCAGCGTATTTCAGCGCAGCGCGGAACTGGGATCCATCTCTCCGATTGAACGAAAATCGAGCAGTGCTGATTTCCTAATCAGCTCTCTTTTCAGTGACAAAGCTGCCAGGACATTCATCCTCACCGGTTTATTCTTCTCACTCGGCTTGCTTGTTCTGACCAGTTTCATCATACCGACCAGGAAAACTGTGCCGCTGGGATTCATGCCAGGAACGCAAAATCCCGAACCATCCCCTTCTGAACGCCTTCTGCTGCTGCCTGTACTCTCTCTGTTTACGCTGATGCTGGATATAGGATTGGGGGCCTACCTGTTCAGGAAACAGGGCTTCCGGATTGCTTCCTATTTCGCCTTTGCCTCTTCCATAATCGTCCCCCTTTCATTCCTTGTATTGGTAGCGTTGATTATATTGTTCCCGGTTTAAATAAAGAAAATTCCGGGAAACAGAAATTTAACCGGAATTTTCATTTCATTTTTTATTTTCCGTATTTTTTCCAGTAAACCCCAAACAGTGCTTCCTCATTTGGCACCACCGGTTCAATCGGTTTGGATATCCAGGTCACATTCAGGTAATGCTTCCAGTGGATATTTTCCGTGGTGATGTTCCCGCCCCACGTCCCGCAACCCAATGTCAGCGTGAAGGGCATGCCGTTGTTGTAATTGCCGCTGTTGCCATAGCTGTGGGGCTGGTTGACCATGATGCGGCTGGCCTTCACCCGCCGCCCCAGCTCCAGGATATGATCTTCATCTTTCGTATGGATGCCGCAGGAATGTCCTCTACCGTTGATGGCCGTGATATCTTCGACCATATCCACCGCTTGCTCAAAATTCCTGCTCTTCCACACCGTCAGTACCAATGACAGCTTCTCTTTGCAGAACGGGTCTTCTGCTCCCACTGTATGCCCTTTCACCATCAGGAAAGTGGTACCCTCAGGTATTTCAATACCCGCCATTCCTGCAATCTTTTCCACCGGCTGGGCTACGATTTTCTTGTTCAGGTGCACCCCGTCTGGCCACATCACTTTCTTCAGCCTTTCCCGCTCCTCCTCACCGCACAGGTAGCCGCCCTGTTTCTGCAGTTCCGCCAGCATGGCATCATAGATGCCGGCCAGCAGGATGACAGAATTTTCCGATGAGCAGGAGGTGGCATGGTCGAAGGTCTTGCCCAGATAGATCTTTTCCGCCGCATCCGCCAGGTCAGCACTCTCATCCACGATCACCACCGCGTTGCCCGCCCCCACGCCGTAAGCCGGCGTTCCGCTGGAATAAGCCGATTTCACCATCGGCCCGCCCCCGGTGGCCACCACCAGGTCCACCTTGGCCATCAGTTCCTTGGCCAGATCAATGGAGGGTTCCTCAATGGTCTGGATCAGGTCCAGGGGCGCGCCCACTTTCTCCAGCCCCGCCCGCATGCTTTCCACCACCAGCTTCGCGGTCTTTTTGGCCTTGGGATGCGGCGCGAAGATGATCGCGTTGCGGCATTTCAGCGCCGGTAGGGCTTTGGCCGGCAGGGTGGCTTCGCAGTTGGTCACCGGTGTCAGCGCCCCGATCACCCCCACCGGTTTAGCCATTTTGATCAGCCCTTTTTTAGGGTCTTCTTCAATTACGCCCACGGTTTTCACGCCCTGCATATCCCGCAGTACGCCCAGGGTTTTCTTCTGATGCTTGACCAGCTTGTGCTCGTATACCCCCATGCCAGTCTCTTCCACCGCCAGCCGGGCGATCTCCTCCGCCCGCTTGTATGTCTCCCAGCCGGCTGCTGCCGCCAGTTCGTCGCATTTTTCCTGCGGCCAGTATTCAATTTCTTCCTGCGCCGCGCGTGCTTTGACAATTAGATTATCAATGATATTCTCCATGTTTTCCTGTCTTTTATCTGATAAATTGATTCAATAAATCAGCTAACTCTCTATTTTGAAGTGTTTGAAGATCAAGTACATCCAGAATACCTGGATAATTAATTGATTCCTCAATGATCCACTCTGGTAAGGTCCGAACAATCTCTATTAATGGTTGATGGGTTATTTCAGAGACTTTTTTTAAGGTTCTCAGCGATTCCTGTTGGGATTCTTTTCTATAAGACGGATATCCACAACCGCTTTCTACAGAAAATATTCTTTCGAATATAAATTTTAAATTTTCATTAGAAGCCCAACCATATCCTTGATTTAATCGGAGTGATATGCAATTTCCTCCGTTGATTTGTGTGAAGAGCCAGGCATCCAACGATGATTCAATCAGTCCACAAATAACGCCGGGATACTGAAGAACCGAATTCATGAATCCCTGCCCAGTGCCACAACCGCCAATTATATAATCAACCCTTCCGGTATTCAACATGAGTGCTGCAAGAAACCCAGTATGGATATAAGTTAATTGGGGTTCCTCAAAATTTTTCCTCATGCCCAAGTTTATAATAGTATTTCCAGAATCCTGTAGAGCAGCAAGAATGTCCCCGTTTCGGTCAGCAGCACTGGTCTCGTTGATTACCCCAATAATCATAATAAATAACTCCTAATAAACTAACAATTTGTTCGTAATTCAATTGCATTTTTTGCAGCTTCTATAATATTTTTTACGCTCAATCCAAAGGCATCCATGAGGGTGTCAGGGTCCGGTGCTGTCCGCGTGAAAACATCATTGATTCCAATTCTTACCAGCGGTGTGGGGACCTTTTCGGAAATAATCTCCGCTACCGCGCTCCCCAATCCCCCCTTGCTGGAATGCTCTTCTGCTGTAACCAGGGCGCTTGTATTGCTGGCTGTTTCTATAATTAATTCCTCATCAATGGGTTTGATGGACGGCATATCAATGACAGCTGCATCGATCCCTTCTTTGCTGAGTTCTTCAGCAGCCCTTAAGCTTCTTGAAACCATAGAACCGGCTGCAATTATAGCCACATCTGATCCCTTCTTCAGCATGAAGCCTTTGCCGATTTCAATTTTTGGTTCACTTGGATGGACGGATGCATAACCAGTCCTACTTAAGCGAAAATAAACCGGACCAGAATGCGAGCAGATAATCGGGATAAATCCCTTAATTTCGGCTTCATCCGCAGGCACAATCACTGTCATTCCCGGTATCATTCGCATGATTCCGATATCCATGATGCTGTGATGGGTTGGACCGTCTTTATA
>CAYPPV010000017.1:0-14920 GCA_964412705.1 uncultured Pelolinea sp.
TGCTTTTTGATTTTGAAAAAGGGGAATTTTTTCCGAAAGAAAGCGCGGTGGAAAGGCATGTCAGCGATCTTTCGATGATGTTTGGGGACCAAGATGCCGTCAATAAGGCAATTGAAAATGGCGACCCATTAATTTATGAAATTTTTTATCATGGATTTGAAACCAGCGTGTCGGATATGGCGCTGGGGGTAACACGAATCCAGCCGGGAAAAATCGGGGATGAATTTTATATGACGAAAGGCCATTTCCATGCTGCGGAGAACCAGCCGGAGATTTATTTCTGTGTGAAGGGAAAGGGGTTTCTACTGATGGAAACAAAAAGCGGAGAGTTCCGGGCAGTAGAATGGAAACCCGGCGTCATCAGCCATATTCCACCCATGTGGGCGCATCGGGTTGCCAATATTGGAAGCGAACCCCTTGTTTTTGTGGCCAGCTACCATCTGGCCGCAGGGCATGATTATGAGCCCGTTGTCCAAAAGGGTTTTCAGAAACGTATTATTGAGAAAAACGGGAAAGCCGTATTTATTGCAAATGAACAAAGAGGATAATTTGTTCTCAACAAAAGGAGAGATGGGTTAAGGTTGAGGTAAATGGAAAGAGCAACTCCGGTTTATGCACTGGCGGTGGATGTTGGCGGTACCAAGATGGATATCGCTTTTATCGACCAACATGGGAATTATTTGGAACCGCCAGAAAGAGCCCTGGTCCCATTTGATGAACATAGTGTTGCCATTCCCTCCAAAATCCTGGACATTTTGGAACCGTATGTAAATCGAGGGAAAAAGGAATTTGTAAACTTTGCAGGTATAGGGTTAAGCCTCTGCGGAAATATTGACAGGAAAACCGGCGAGGCTGTTCTGGTCGCTAACCTCTTCTGGCGGAACGTTCCATTCGGCAAAATGGCAGAAGACCGCTTTAGAGTGAAAAATTATCCTGCTACTGATGTTTTTATGGCCTTGCTTGCTGAAGTGACTTGGGGGAAAGCCAAAGGGTTGAAGCATGTTGCCTGGATGACACTCGGTACTGGTTATGGAGGATATCTTTATCTTAATGGAAAAATGTATCATGGCGCACACGGATTTGCCGGCAATCTGGGACACAGCATCTATGACGAAAGAGTGGGAGAACTTTGCGGGTGCGGACAGAAGGGATGCTTCGAAAGCTATGTGGCGGGTCCGGCGATTGCTGGCCAGGGACAGAAAGCCTGTGAAGAAGGCAGGAGCCCGGTTTTAAAAGAACTCTGTCGTGGAAAATGTGATGATATATCCACGCGCATGGTGTTTGAAGCTGAACGGCAAGGAGATGGTGCTGCACACGAAATCATCGAGGAAGTCGTCCGCAAACTCGGAATTTCCCTTTCAGGCATGGTTGATCTCCTTGATTTGGAAATGATTGTTCTTGGAGGGAGTGTCTGGAAAGGGTCGCCGGATTTCTTGGAACGTGTTGACCGCAGGGTGCGCGGCTTCTTGATGACGGAGGAGGCCAAACGAGACCTTCAGATTGTGCTGGAATCTTTTGATAATTCTGCACTGAAAGGTGCAGGCGCATACGTATTTCAAGAGAAAGGATTGTTGTAGCCTTTTTTGAATTATGGTGAAAAACAAGATCGGCCAAGAAGAAATCGTAACCACGCTTGTTCAGGTGGCCCATCTCTATTACGATGAAAACCTATCCCAACAGGAAATTGCCGACCGGCTGAATGTCTCCCGCTCTTCGATTGCGCAGTACCTCCAGCAAGCCAGAAAGCGAGGGATTGTGCGGATCGAGGTGGTTAATCCGCATAATATCTGTGAAAATATGGCTTTGGAAATCCAAGAAAGGACGGGACTGGAAAGGGTTTTTGTCGTGCCCAGTATGCACCAGTATCATGACATGACTATGCGGGCAATCGCAGGTGCTGCGGGAAAATATCTGGAAAAAGTGCTGGATGATCATGACATTCTCGGGATGGCATGGGGCAGGACAATTACACGGCTGACACAGCTTCTGGCTCCATCCGTTCCACGCCAGATTGATGTTGTCCCCTTAATGGGGGAAAGGGGCTATACAGGCAGTTATTCCCAGATTAACCAGATCGTCCTGCAGACTGCAAGAAGTTTTAACGGCCATCCTTATTTTCTCCTGACACCCATGTTTGTGGGTTCCAGGAAACTGCGTGATGATCTTCTGAATGACCCCGTGGTCAGCCAGGTGGTAGAACGGTGGGACAGGCTTACCACTGTTGTTATCGGCATCGGAGCGGTTCCTCCGCAGCCGGGGAGTATTGTGTATGTTGGCAGGAAATACATGCAGTTGATGCAGAAAGCCGGCGCAGTGGGCGACATCTGCGGGAGATATTTTGACGAGGATGGAAACTTAATTGATGCCGATTTCTATAACCGGATGATTTCTATCAGCCTGGACCAGATAAGAAGGGTAAAAAAGGTCATTGCGGTGGCTGGCGGCATTGAAAAAATGAGAGCTGTGCTCTCAGCCATGAAAACCAATCTGTTTTCTGTGTTATTTGTGGATGAGATGCTGGCTGACAGCATGCTGCATGAAATACGGAGGATGTAAGAGGGAAATGATCTACCAGCTATCCAGGTTTCAAAATCAATACTTGACAGAAAGAAAACAATATATTAATATAAATTTGAGCTTTTTTACTAAAGTGAACAAAATTTCATTTATTATTGTATTGATCTCCATCCAAAATTATTAACAAATGTCATTAACATTTGTGTATAATATGAACATTACGAAATCTTTGGCATTATGATCGAATATCAAGAGATATCATTCTCGTTGGAATCTAGAATTTCTAGAGGTTAAAAGTTTTGAAAATAAGAAAGGAGGCGGCTGCGGAAAAAAAGTTTAGGAACTTGAGTTGGAAAATGGATCTTAAATAAACAAAAAAGGAGAAGTAGAAAATGAAAAAGTATCGCAAGATTAGTATATTAATTTCTTTGCTGGCAGTGTTTGCGCTTCTGCTGGCTGCATGTGCACCAGCAGCTGAGGAAGCGGCACCTGCTGAAGAAGAAGCGGCACCTGCTGAAGAAGAAGCGGCACCTGCTGAAGAAGAGGCGGCGGAAGAGAAGACCTATGTTATTGGTTATGGCGCGCCCGAACTTTCCGGCGGCCAGGGCCAGATTCGGCAGGGTCTGCTCGACTATGCCGCAGAAAAGGGCTGGGAAGTGATTGATGTGAACGCGGACCAGGATGCGGAAACCCAGGCCAATCAGATGGAAAACTTCATCTCGCAGGGTGTGGACGCGATCGTGACGGTTCCCGTTGACAGCCAGGCAATCTGTGCTTCTGTGGCAAAAGCCAAGGAAGCTGGTATTCCTTTCTACACCATTGACCGCGCCCCGATCGGCTGTGAAATCAACATGACCGTTCAGTCCGACAATTATCTTGCTGGCGTTCAGGCAGCAGAGGAAATGGTCAAACTGCTGACGGAAAAATATGGCGAGCCCAAGGGTGTAGTGCTTGAGTTGCAGGGCGACCTGGGCCAGAATGTTGCGCAGCTGCGCGGTGGCGGCTTCAACGATACAATGGCGGATTATCCGAACATTGAAGTCATCTCTAAACCGACGGAATGGTTAGCAGATGAATTCGCCGCAGCTACTATCGATGTGGTCGGCTCACAGGATGTAGACGGCATTTACATGCACTCAGACTGCGTTGGCACCACAGTTGTGCTGGCCGCGCTTGAGCAGCTTGGCAAGAAATTCACCCGTGACGAGGAAGGACATATCTTCATCACCGGAGTGGACGGCTGCGCGGAAGCACTGCAGGCAATAAAAGATGGATATTCCGATGAAGCTTCCAGCCAGCCCATCCCCGACTTCGGTATCATCGTGAACTGGATGGAAATGGAATTCAACGGTGAGACCATCGAGGAAGGTGAAGTTGTCCAGGAAGGCGCACTGTGGTCACCGGCGACGATTGTGAAATCCGACACCGGCTTCATGCTTAACCTGGCCACGACCAAGGTTACCCCAGAAAATGTGGATAATCCCGCGCTGTGGGGCAATAACTAAAAAATTGATAAAAAAATAATATACTCTTATAATTGGATGAGCCGTAGTTCTTACGGCTCATTCAATAAGTAAAATGTCTTTTATTAAAGAGGTGAATCAGTGAGAACAAAATTCAGCCGCATCTTTTTTGTACTTTTTGATAATCTGATATGGATACTGGTAGCGGCAAGTTTGATTATATTCTCTGTGCTTTCCGAGAGCTTCCGGACCCCGTATAACCTGGTGAATATCCTTTCCCGAACAGCTTCACTGGGAATGCTGGTAATCGGGCAGGCATTTGCCATGATCACGGCCAATTTTGACCTTTCGTCGGAATCCGGTCTGGGGCTTACCGCAATGGTTGCCGGATTGCTGTTGGCGGCAGAAGAAAACGGCGGTTTGGGTTTAGAGGTATCTCCAGCTGTAGCTATAGCAGCAATGACTGTTACTGGTCTAGCAATTGGCGTTATCAACGGTTTCCTGATTACCCGATTGCGAATGAACAACTTGATCGTAACTATAGCCATGCTGATGATTTTGAGGGGACTGGTTTATATTATTTCGCCGGGAGCTACTGCCAGCTTTTTCCCCGATGGATTTAAATGGTTGGGTTCTGGATCCCTTATAAAAATTCCACAGGACAAGGGTTTCCTCGCTGTCCCGGTTTCAACCGTGTTTATCGTTATCGCATTTATTGTTGCGCATGTTATTATGCGCTACACCCAATTCGGCAGGAACATGTATGCTGTTGGATCAAACATTGTTGCTGCAAAGGATGCGGGTATTAACGCTGATAAGATTATTCGTACAGTCTATATAATCAGCGGTTTTTGTATGGCTGTGGCAGGCTTGCTTGCGGCAGGTCGGCTTGATTCTGCCACGCCCAGAGTTGGCGCAGGGATGATTTTTCCTGTCCAGGCAGCGGCAGTGGTCGGCGGCATCAGTCTCTTTGGCGGCCGCGGAACCATGCTGGGTGCGATGGGCGGGTATTTCTTATGGTCTATCCTCGATGTGGGATTGCCCGTCATGAAAGTGTCCCCATTCTGGATTGAGACCAGCCGAGGTCTACTGCTTCTTTTCGCGGTTGCGCTCGATGCGTATAAGGTCCGCAGGCTGCGCCAGCGGGCTCTTGAAGAGTCACTTGAACAGACTGATATCGGGTTGAGTGATACGAATATTGTGGTTGAATAAACAACACATGGTGAAAAAATGAAAAAAGTATTGACCAAAACAGAACCAATTTTGCAGATGAAGGGCATCAGCAAGGCATTCCCGGGTGTGCAGGCTCTCCGCCAGGTAGACCTGACGGTTCTACCGGGAGAAATTCACGGATTGGTCGGAAAGAATGGAGCTGGAAAAACCACGCTGATGGCTGTTTTAATGGGTTTACAGGAGCCGAATGAAGGGACGGTTCAGATTGACGGCACCGAATATCGTTCCATGAATCCTACGGAAGCTCTGGATGCCGGCATTGCTTATGTCCCCCAGCATGTAGCTATGATGGACAGCCTGACTGTCGCGGAAAACATTCTCGCTGGAGATTTACCCAAAAATAAATTAGGACTGGTTGACTGGAAAAAGGTAAACGGGGAAGCGCAGGGGCGGCTTGATAAGCTGAACCTCAAACTTGACGTAACAAAGAAAGTGGAAGGCCTGGGAGTGGCCGATCAGACCATGCTGGCGATTGCCAAAGCGCTTTTTGGGGACGCAAAACTCATTATCCTGGACGAGCCAACGGCGCCGCTTTCACGCGCGGAAATTAACCGCTTGTTTGCTTTCGTAAAATCTTTAAAAGAAAAGGGTGCTTCTTTCATTTACATCTCCCACCATCTTGAAGAGGTGTTTGAGATTTGTGACCGTGTGACAGTATTAAGGGACGGCCGGGTAGTGGGAACAGAAAAAGTAAAGGACATTGATATCCCGAAGCTGATTGTCATGATGGTTGGTGAAGATGTCGAAGAATACTCAAGAGAATCAACCTGCACGGACGAAGTCGTATTCGTGCTGGAAAATCTTGCAAGACGGGGATACTATGAAGATATTAACCTGGAAATAAGAAAAGGTGAAATCGTCGGTATTACAGGTCTACAGGGATGCGGCTCAGAGCAGCTAGGCAAGGGATTGTTTGGACTTGAATACCGAGGGGTTGGCGAGGTGAAAATCCACGGGGAAGAATTCACTGCAAAACAACCCATCGATTCCTTCAACCAGGGATTGGCTTATCTTCCCCAGGACCGTTACCGTTATGGGTTGGTAGGCGTGCGGCCGGTAAAGGAAAATATCACTTATCCAATCTTGGACAGGCTTGTGCGGCTAATTAACCTTGTGAACCGTCAGGAAGAAAAGAAAATTGTGGATGAATACATTAAAGGCCTGGAGATTGTCACGCCGCACCAGGACCAGCCGGTCAGGTTGCTAAGCGGCGGCAATCAGCAGAAAGTTGTTTTTGCCAAATTGGCAACTACAAGACCGGCAGTATTAATTCTTCACGAACCCACACAGGGTGTGGATGTGCGCGCGAAAATGGACATTTTCCGAATTATTGACGAAATGGCTGCACAGGGAGTGGCAATTGTCGTCATTTCCTCAGAGATCCGTGAATTGATTGGCATATGCGACCGCATACTTGTAATGAACAACGGGCGCTTGACAGAAGAATTCCTGAAGGGGGATGAAAAGACCACGCCGCAAAATATCCTCAAAGCGATTGAAGGAGGAAACAACAGTCATGCTTAAGAACAATAAGAATGTTGATTGGATCAAACTGATTCTTGATAATTTCATCTGGATTATCGTGGTGGCAGTGTTTGCTTTCTTTTCAGTCCAGATGCCGGAAAGATTTTTTACCCTTCCTAATTTTGTGAATGTACTGCTTCATGCCAGCGTTTTGGGTGTTCTCGTAATTGGGCAAACAATTGTGCTTCTGACGGGAAATTTTGACCTGTCTGCGGAAGGTGTACTTTCTCTGACAACCATTCTGGCTATGTGGCTGATGGCGGAACCTCGGACGGATGCTGGGGGGGCACAAGCCTCAGGGTGGATGCTCCATCCTTTCATTGTGATTCCCATTATGCTTGCCGTGGGCATCCTGTCCGGATGGATCATCGGCATGTTTATCACCCGCTTAAAAATGAACGGCTTTATCGTCACACTGGCCATGCAACTAGTGCTGAGAGGAATCGCTCTGATTATCAGCGAGGGTCAGATTATGACGGGCTCGCCGCCCTTATTTAACTGGCTGGGCGGAACACGCATACGCGGTTTTCCCGTATCAGTAGGAGTGACTTTGCTGATGTATCTGATAGTCAACTACCTATTAAACCAGTCTAAATTCGGCCGGGATCTTCGGGCGGTGGGCGCAAATCGGGATGCCGCCCGCGCATCCGGTTTTGATCCCAACAAAACCATCACTAGGGCCTATATGATCAGCGGTTTTTTAGGCGCATTTGCCGGATGGATGCTGCTTGGGCGGCTGGAAACATCCATATCCTCCCTGGGGGAAGGCATGACGCTAGAAACTGTGGCCGCATCCGTCATTGGTGGTGTGAGCCTTAAAGGCGGGCTGGGCAGCGTGGGAGGGGCGTTCGCAGGCGTGATGCTGCTTTCAGTTATCGATAATGCCCTGAATCTGATGGACGTTGACCCTTTCTGGGTGCAGGCAGTGCGCGGATTCATTATTCTGCTTGCCCTTCTAATTGAAGCGCAGAAGTTCCGCTACAAACCCAAGGTGATCCATGAAAAAGATGATCGCATAAAAGCAGTTGAATTAGAATCGAAAGCGTAGGTAACCAGACAGGATGAAGATATGCCTCATTTTCTAATCGCCAGCAGTTCATTTGAGGAAGCTTTCTAAATGGTCAGGGAATTGGATATTTTTAGCAGACTGAATCCAGCTGTAATTTCCGACTCGCAAAACAAGCGTGAAAGATTAAGAGAATGGATGGATAAACGCGGTCTAGATGGCGTTATTCTGTCCAAAGCAGATTCTTTCGCGTGGATAACTACAGGAGGGAATAATCGAGTTGTAAACGATTCGGAAATAGGCGTGGGGCATATTGTAATTACAAAAGATGAGCATTACCTGATTGCTTATTATATGGATGCCGATCGCCTCTATGAAGAACAGGTTCCGGGGCAGGGTTATCAATTGATAAAAATGTACTGGCATGAAGGTGATGAGCGGATAAAAGCGAAAAAACTTGCTGGGTTGAATGCTGGGGCTGATACTCATATGCCCGATGTTGAATATATTGCACAAGAAATAAACGACCTTCAATGGCCAATCACTCAATTGGAATTAGACCGGTATAGAGTCCTCGGAAAGATACACAATGATGTGCTTTTGAAAATATTTAATCAGGTCATGCCGGGGATGCGGGAAAACGAGGTATATTCTTCGGTTGTATCAGAATTCTCAAAATATGATATCAAGGTAGATGTCTCTATCTGTGGAAGTGACGAGCGGATTGATAAATATCGGCATATTTTGCCCACAGATAAACAAATCGACAAATATTTAATCCTTGGACCGGTAATCTCCAAGTCAGGACTGCATTCGCTGGTATCCCGAAGCATGTATTTTGGGGATCCTCCCGAAAGAATTAAAAAAGCTTTTAAGGCGGCGGCAACGATTCAGGGAAGAATATTTAAAGAATTAAAACCAGGTTTGAAGTTTTCAAAAATTTTGGAACTTCAAAAAAAATGGTACGCGGATCTGGGCTATCCGGATGGATGGCATTATCATTTCCAAGGAGGCCCGACAGGATATGTTGTTGTGGATGTTGGAAAGAATCAGACAAACCAAGAAATCTGTGCTCCCCAACCATATTCTTGGTTTACTACGATTCAGGGAGCGAAAGTTGAGGAACTGTCAATTTTAACACATAAAGGGATAGAAATTGCTTCAATGTTTAATAACTGGCCAACAATAGAAGTTGAAACCAATAATGGAGCTATATCGGTTCCGGGCATGTTAATTCGATAAAAAGGGAGAAAATAAATGAACAAACCAAAATTATCTGTCATATTGCCAAATTACAATAAACCCACTGACCGCTTTTCCACCTATGGAGGCGACAACAAAGATATTTTCGGGCTGATCAAGGCGTGCGGTGAACAAGGCTTGGCAAAAGGCGTAGAGTTGATTTATGGTGAAGGCCCAGATTCGGTGAATGAGAAAAATTTCAAAGAAGTAAAAGCCGGGCTGGATGAATTTGGCATTGAGGTTATTGCCATTCTCCCGATTACTTGGGGAGAGGATTTCTGCAAGGGCTCTTTGGGTGCGATGGATGAAAAAACCCGCAGGAAGGCGATTGATCTGGTTAAAAGCGCCATGGATCTCGCTGCAGCAATGGACTGCCCATATGTTGGCCAGTGGCCCGGCCAGGATGGGTGGGATTATTATTTTGATGTAGATTACCAGAAACTGTATGATTGGTGGGTTGAAGGCATGCAGGAACTGGCCGATTATAACCCGGATATCAAACTGGGAATCGAACCGAAACCTTACGAACCCCGTTCGTATTCATTTATTGATACCCCCATTAAAACACTTCTCCTCGCACGAGATATTGACAGAGACAATGTTGGATTAACGCTCGATATCGGCCACTCTTTATACGGGCATGAAAACCTTGGACAGGTGGTAGCGCTTGCGCAACGGGAAAATAAACTGTTCCATATGCATATGAATGACAACTATGCGGAAATGGACTGGGATATGGCTTTCGGCTCTGTGCATTTCCTGGGTTCCATAGAGTTTGTCTATTGGCTTAAGAAGACCAACTATTCTGGCTGGCATTCCGTGGATATTTTCCCTTACCGCACAGACCCAACTGAAACTATCAAGGAAAGCTTGAAGTGGATTGAGCTGATGTATGATCTGGTTGAACGGGCGGGGATAGAGAATCTGGACGCACTCATCAAAGAAGGAGATGGAGTAAATATGATGCGGTTTTTCCGGGAACTGCTATTTGAAAAATAAATTCCGCGAAATTGTATTTTCAAAAAGAGGCTTTGCTAAAGGCAAGCCTCTTTTTTATTATCCGTTCTATCTAAATTTATTTGCCTAACACCAGGCGAAGTTCTTCATGGGATTTCGCGTATTCTTCTAACGGCTGGTTCTTATAAAATGCTTCTGCGGCTTGGTAAAGCGCTGTCGTTCCCGCCCGCACGCCCATGGGATGGAGCGTGATACCGGTGCCTGCCAGCATGAGTGCATCCGTGCCAAATATTTCCAGGTTTAGCCACAGGGTTTTAGGATTCAGGCCGCCCGATACAGCGGGCATGATGGGTTTGATATCTCCCATTGGTTCGCTCATAACCTTGAACAGTGCGCGGCCTTCTTCAGGGGAAGCGCCAACGAGGTAACCGCCGATTGTGCTCTGCCGGAAAATATCACCTCCCAGCAGGCGGACAAACCTGACTATTGCTACCGGATCCACGCCCTGCCCAGGCGCTCTTCCCAGCGCTTCCTTGCCACCGCAGTGGGCGTAAATGGGAACATTTGGATCCACTTTGGTCCGAAGAGTCTGCAAGCTGTTAAAGCCGGAAGCGAAGAAATTGACCATCAGTCCGCCCGCGCCATTTTTAAGGGCGATCTCGGCATTTTTCAGGAGAAATTCGGGTTGGGAGGTGATATGCGGTGTATAAAGCACCTTTTCGCCGGTTGCGTCCTCCGCGCGCTTTAACCCCTCAACCACAAGCCGGACTCGTTCTGCCAGGGGACAATACTCTGTATTTAGCATCTTTTCGTCATCCTTGATGAAGCGAACGCCTCCCATGGCGGCTTTTTCGCATATGTCCGCAACTTCGGACGGCGTTAGCCCAGCCGTGGGTTTTACAATGGTACCGATCAGCAAATCATCCGGCCCCGCATTAAGGAATGAACGTATACCCTCCGGACCGAAGGCCGGTCCGGGCATTTTTTTCAGGATTTTATCGGGCAGCCAGAAATCAAGCAGACGTGATTTTTCATACGCGGCCAAAGCGTGTGTTCCACCCCCAATCATTGTGAGCCATAGAGACGGGAATGCTGCGCTTTCCATATTCAGATTGATCACAGGGAACAAGATATCAAATTCTCCTTTTCCTTCTGATTCCTCCCGGATTTCCCCAACCTCTGCCCGGCAATTTTTATACAAATCAGTTGGCTCTCCGGTGCCGAGCCAGGGGCCCGTACTTTCAATATCGGCAATTGTTTCAGCAACTTTCGCCAATGGTTGGAGAGATTCCACATAATAAGTTGCGACAAAATAATCTTCTCTGTTGTAATTCATCCTTCCTCCAAAATAATCAAAATTCAGGATAATTTTTATACCAATCTGAACCTGATTGCCATGTATTAGGTTCAATACCGTCTTTCCAGGATGAGGCGTATTTATCCACCAAACCAACCAGTTCAGAAATTCTATTTCTGGCGGTATTTTTAAGGAAACTTGTTCTTTCCTTCCCCTTGTGTTCCGCAGCTTCTTTCCAGATTGCGCGCCCGGCTACAAAGCCGGAGGCCCCTGCTTTGCAGGCAATTTCCAGCTGCTCACGAAACACTTCATAATCAACACCGGCCGAGAGCAATACCCAGGGAACAGGCGCGGATTCGGTTAGTTTGATGCATTCTTCCATCCATGCTTTTTTGTCTTGTTCAAATCTGAAGTCGCAGGGAAACTCCATTTTCAGGAGATCCACACCCAGGCTGCCGAGCGTCTCGGCGGTTTTCTGTACGATTTTTGGGCGCCTTGCGGCGAATTCCGGGGAATTCTTGGAAAGCTCGGGGTTCGAGGAGTAGCTCATCGGTTCAAGAAGCAGGGGAATGTCCAGATCCGCGGCTTCTTTTACGAGACCGCTGACAAACTTCTCCTGCTTCCTGGCAAAAGATTGCAGTTCTGGATTGTAGTAAACCAGCAGCTTGGACGCAGACGCGCCCATGCGCTTTGCTTTTTTCAAAGACCAGTCCGGGAGAACCTGGTCAAGCCTGCCTCCATCCTGGTCTATATAACCACTTTTTTCTGTGGCTACAATCAATCCCTTTTGCCCGCTTATGCGGCCGGTGCAGATGGCTTCCGCCGCACTGAACTGGGGGTCGAGCAATACAGCGCTGCAGCCGGGAAGCAATTCGGCAACCAGCTCCATTTTGAAATCCTTGATTATTTGGTAAACATCGGGATCATTTTTATCGATATTCAGGGCTTTCATAAGAGAGCCGCGCTGGTCCAGAGCGAGAACGGTCATGGTTCCCGATTCGGCGGAAAGTTCCTGGAGCCCTCTCATTTTTCCCACACCAATTGACATTATTTTTTCTCCTTTTCGTGTTCCAATTTGTGTAATTCAGTATGAATTCTGAACAAGGCTTTTTTAGAGATCTGATAAACTCTTTCATATATTTTAGAATACATCTCGTAATACTGCAGATTGGGTTCAGTCACCTTTACAGGAAAATGAAGATTTTTTTGCGCTTCCAGGTAAGAACTGAATTCTTTATTTCCAACGGCAGCCAGAAGTGCCGCTCCAACAGCAGGCGGCTCTGGTATTTCCGGTGAAATGACCGGGATATTCAGAACACTTGATTTAATTTCTTTCATCAGGTAGTTTTGATTGGCACCTCCAATAGCTATTATTTTCTCAATTTTCTTCCCTGTATTTTTCATGATTGACTCAGTATTATCGCGCAGCCAGTAGGCAAGCCCTTCCATTAACGCGACAGCGATATCACTCTTTGAGTGATTCAGTGTCAATCCGAAGAGTGATGCGCGGTCAAAAGGTTCGCGGTTGGGCGTGCCGGATCCCTGAAAAAAAGGCAGCCATATTGGCCTTTCCAAGGGTTTTTTCATTGTAGAGAGGCCTTTGAAATCATAGCTGGTTATTTTCATTTGCTCTCTCAACCATTCCAACGCTTTCCCCGCTGTTTTCAAACCGCCTTTGATTACATACTGGTTGGGCACAACATGAATGTATTGTACATAACCCATTTTCATTAATTTGTCTTCCGGGTTAAATTGGTCCCGGAAAAATAACAGTGCCTGGGAGGAACCGCTGGAATCCACTGCCATTGATGATTTAAATCCACCACAGGCAAACGCGCCGCAAAGGTGGTCATGACCGCCTACAGCGCAGGGCAGGCCTTCGGGCAGACCTATCTCAATGCTTGCTTTTTTTGTAATGTTGCCAATGATGGTCCCGGATGGGACCGTGTTTGGCAGCTGTTCTCTTGAGATCTCTGCGTAATCCATGAGAATATCTGACCAGTCTCTTTTTTCCTGGTCAAAGACCATTGTCCTGGATGCCTGTGTGTAATCCGTAAATATCTCGCCTGTTAACCGGTAAAGTATATAGTCTGGGACACTCAACCACCAGCGCATTTGGCTGGTGACATCAGGAAAATTTTCCTTGATCCAAAGAAATTTAAACAATCCAAAAGAAAAGCCGGGTTTCTGACCCGTTATCTGATAAATCTTCGCCTCAGGGAACTTTTCAAGCAGTTGATTGACCTGGGTTTGAGAACGATTGTCAAACCACGCAATAACGGGAAACAGCGGGGTACCATTTTTATTTAATGGAAGCCCTGCTTCGGCAAAGCTGCTGATTCCCAAACCGTCAACTTCAAACCCGGCAGACACCTCTCCAATGCACTCTACTGCGGATCTGTACAGTTGTTCCGGGCTGAGCTCGGCGGTATTCTGCTCTTTGATTGTGTAGGGTGTAGATTTGCTTGCCTGTGCAATAATCTGCCCCTGATCGATATTCAGCAATACAGCTTTGATATTGGTCGTACCGACATCCAGCCCAAGATAATTCGCCATTTATGAAATGTTTTCCGGTTTCGTGCCGGAATAATTTCCTATAAATTCGTTCAGTTGATTTAAGCCCGGGATTCCTTTTCGGCCGCCGGACTGTGTAGCTTTGATTGCCGCTGCAGCGGATGCCTGCATGACGGCTGTTTGAATATCCAAACCCCGGACAAGTGCCGCAGCAAATGCTCCATGAAACACATCCCCACAACCGGTTGTATCCACTTCTTTAACACTGAATGCCGGTATATGGAAGACGGGTTCATTTCTGATTTTATGCCAGCAGCCTGATTTTCCCTTTGTTATTACCGTACAGATTCTCTGGTCTGTCTCCAGGGCAAACAGAACCCTATCGGGTTCTTTCTCACCTGTAATTTCTTCAGCGAGGATTCTGTTCAGTATTAAATAATCGATGGAAGCAAGGGATTCCGGCTGTTGCATGATATCCACCGACTCAATATCAGCCAGAACCGGTATGCCTTTGCGGTGTGCGGTTTTAATAATGTGTGGGATCGAATCCTCCATAAAGGAATCAAAAATCACCAGTTTGCAGGGTACATTCAGGCTTTTTTGGATTAAAGCTGGGTCTGGTGGAGTGAAACCTGACAGGGAATAATAAATGGTTCTTCTTCCCGTGGACTGATCAATGATGATGGTTGAGTGCAGGGGTTGTGCATCGTTAACGATAATACAAAGTGAAGTATCTACCCCTTCATTTTTGAACTCGTTTAATGTGAATCTAGAAAGATCATTTTTTCCAAGAATCCCACAGTATGCCCCAGCCGCGCCAAGCCGTGAGGCTGCCACCAAAGCGGTGCCGGTCAATCCGCCGCCAAATCGTTCCCTTTTCGCAACTTCAATTTTTGTATCGGATTCCGGATAATTAGGCACAAATATGAGGTCTTCTACTGCAACCGCCCCGTGTTCGATGGCATATGTCAATTCATTAACGGAACACGAATCGTTCCAGAAATCCGTTTCGGTCGTGCTGACAGTCTCATGTAGCGGGCTCTTGTATTTTGGGCTCATTATTCTCCTTTCTTCATTTTCATTGATAATTTTTCAAGATGGGAAGATATATGTCTTGGTGGAAGATAAATAAAAATTGTGACGACGAAGAGGCAGGGTGGCGCGCTT
>CAYPPV010000018.1:0-14915 GCA_964412705.1 uncultured Pelolinea sp.
CGCGATGATGGAAGATCTGGGTGTCTGCCGACGAGAGGATATCGCTGTTGCCGTTGCATGCCCTGTAGTGGCAAAACACGAAGACCGATTAGAAGTGATTATTTATGGAGGAGGAATCCATTTATCCAAACAGGCGATTCATACCCTCTCTGAAGACGTATATGGATATATATCCATATTAGAAACTGTTGGTTTTCGTCATTTGCCAAAAAAGAATTTTGTATCAGCTCTCTCCCAGGAGCATGGTATTGTAAAGCTTACACGGGAGGAATTCAATAAAATATGTATTGGTGATATTATTTGCGTTCAGCCAGTACATTCCTGTCTGGCCGTTGATTTATTGGGTGATTATCTAACTCTGGGTGGCAGGATTATTCATTCAATGAATTCTGAGAGAATTAAGAACCTGCGATGGTAATTGGAACAGGCACAAAAGTCATAATGAACAGAACCAGTGCAAGGTACCCCAGTAATTTCCTTTTCCGGTCAAGTTCTGTTATGCGGTCAAGCGGCTCTGCATGTTTTCTCCCAAGGAAAAAAAGGAGCACAGCCCACAGCCACCACCCCCCCCAAGCAAATCCCATAAGAACGAGCAGCCCGATAATGAAGGGATACACCGATTTGGATATTTTTTTCCCAAATAAAGCATAGAAAATATGTCCGCCATCCAGCTGTCCCGCTGGAATTAGGTTCAGCCCTGTAACCAGCAAGCCTGCCCATCCTGCCCATGCAACCTGATGAAGTGAAACATCCAGCGCTCCCCATGGAAAGGGCTGTCCAGTGGCAAAAAACCGGATCCAGTAGATAAACAGTTCAAGACCTTGTATTCCTGGTGGGTTAGGCAACAATTTTCCAAATGAAAGAAATTTAATCAGCAAATATAATAGAGAATTCCCTTCCATTTGCAGTACGCCTGCTTCTGGCAAAGACATTGGGATCGTACTCAATTCGGACAATTGCAGGCCAATAATAAGAACAATAATGGATATCAATGCTCCGGAAAGTGGCCCGGTTATTGCCAGATCAAACAGCGCTTTCTTGTTTTTTGGCAGGGACCGCATGTTGATAAATGCACCCATCGTTCCGAATAAACTGAGCGGAAGAGGGATGAAAAATGGGAGCGTGACGTGCACTTCGTTTTTCTTGCCAGCGAAATAGTGACCAAACTCGTGTGCTCCCAGTATGGCAAGCAGCGAAACAGCAAACGGCCACCCATTCTTTATCAGTGTCCAGATTGATTCCAGGATGTTTCCAGATAAATTCCCTTGAAATCCGTATAATCCGCCTGTCACCAGTACACTTAGGAGTGTGAGGATAAACAAAACCAGATTTAGTTTTGGATTGATGGTTTTCTCCGGTTCTATTTTCGGAAGGATAAAAAGCTCAAATTGGCTCTCTTCCCCTTTTTGAAACAGCGGTATGACATGGTAGGTGCGGAGGGAATTGGCAATTTCATCAAAAAATTTTTCACTGTCACTGACTTTGGGTTTTCCCCTGTAACGGATGAGAAATTTGCTTGATATACTACCGTAGGTCGTATCTTCAATTAAAAATCTTTCTTTAACGATCTGGTCAATTTCTGTAAGGTTATATGCATCAGCCATTTTTTATCCTGTTTATTTAAAATATCAGCGGGAATGGATGGGAGTCGAACCCACCACGGCCTGTATCACAGCCCGCCACCGATTTTGAAGACCGGGGAGCCCACCGGGACTCAACCATCCCCAGTAGTAGGATAATCTATGCTAATTATTTTGTAAAGAGCAGAAAGATAGAGATTGGAAATATATAAAAAATCTATTGTATTAGCAACATTAATGTCTTAAAATCTTGGAACTGAAAATAAAATTTAATCAAGGGTGCAAATAATATGAAAATCGCAGTTGTGACAGATGACGGGAAAATGATCAGTAGGCATTTTGGAAGGGCACAGAATTATCTGGTTGTGGAAGTGGAGGCAGGAAAAGAAATTGCCCGTTCTCTAAGGGATAAGATGGGGCATCATGAATTTTCAGGTGCTGAAGAAAAGGCAACTGGGCAGCAAGGCGTCGGCCATGGATTTGGCCCGGCTTCGCAAAAACGTCATGAACAAATGCTTCAGGCAATAAATGACTGCCAGGTAGTTATTGCGGGTGGTATGGGAAGGGGCGCTTATCAGAGTATGGTTGATGCGGGTAAGGAAGTGTATGTTGTCAGCACACAGGATGTTGACCAGGCGCTGGAAGCATACCTGGGGGGTACGCTCGAAAATATGATGAATTTAATCCATTGAGATATGTGCAGTCTTACTTTTCCCAAGTGATTAATTCTACACCGACGATCTGTCTAAAAATGGCCCCCTGGCTTATTGAATGATAGAGTCGATCTTCATCTGAAGCCATCCCACAGAACCTGCTGCTTACTGCTGTCCAGTGAACACCCATCCTGAGCTTCCGGATAGGCACATCCGTTTTGATTGTGGAAATTAGATTATTTAAAATTTGCATGGATTAATAGTACAAAGAAAAACCCTTCTCTACGAGTAAGGGTTTTTCTTATCGATATTCCCAATATTTTTTATTCAACTACATTGATAGATAGTGGTGTTGTATTCATTAAATTTTCAGAAACTGGGCATCGCTTGTCAACTTCTTCAACGAACTCTCTTTTTTCCTCGGGAGTCAGGTCTGCATCTATTTTCATTTCCACATTGATATTTTGAAATCCTGCCCTGTCATCTTTTTCCTGGCCCCTCAGTACAGCCAGGTTGATGTCCCCTTTAACTTCCACTTCAACCCCGCGTAGGTTTATCTTTCGCTGATTTGCCACAATTTTCGAGATTGTCACAAGGCAGCCGGCCAGCGCGATGAAGACATAGTCAAGCGGAGATGGCCCTTTGTTTTCACCCCCCAAGGATTCAGGTTGGTCTACGATGAGAGTGTGGTCTCCTGCCTGGGTTTTTACCGCCCATTTTTCTGGACCAGTTGCTGATACTTTTACTGTTTTCATTGTTGGCATAATTGTTCTCCTTAATTTTAAAATTTGTTGATTTTTACCGCTGTGATTATAACAGCTTAAAAATTTTCAACTCCGAAGGTTCTAAAAGATGAATGGGAACAGTTGATAGAAAAAGGCTTGGGCGTTGAGCACGATTCCTGCTAAAATGAAACCTAAAACCCAACCTGCCGCGACATCAAGGAAATAATGGACACCGAGCATAACTCTGGAAAAGCTCACAAGGGGAACCCAGATTGTAAAGATCCATTTCAGAACAGAAAGGTCCAATCCCCAAGCTATTAGAGTTATCATGGCTACCCGAACAGCATGCCCGGAGGGGAAGGAATGCGGGTCTGAATTTCTGTAGACGCTTCCCCACCTTCCTTCCGGCCTGCTCCGTTTTATGATTTGTTTGATAAGAATAACGAAAGAAGCCTGGACAACAACAGCGCCAGCGAAAAGGGCGGAATACCGATGTGCCAAACCGTCGGAAGCGAGCCAAATAATGAATAAAGCGGGAAGAATAAACCATGAGTCCCCGGAGTGCGCGAAAAGAGAAGCAAAAAACCTGAGGGTTTTTTGCTTCTCGTCTATTAATAATTTCTGTGAGATAGAAACATCAATTTCTTGGAGTTTGCCTACCATACCCAATATTCCTTTCGAAATGGTCAATTCTATAATCTTAATCAACCCTATATAATAATGAGGTGCAATGTCCGAGAATGAAAAGACCTTTTCTATGCAATAAGTAAAAAGCGATCAAGATCAATTGAGTGCCATTTATAATTTCCGCGTAGAGCTTTCCGAAAAGTAAATTATATGTGCAGCTGTTGCATAATTGAGTTTCCATATTTTACACAAATAAAGATGGTTGTATGTAGTTGGTAAGGAAATGAAATCCCGGAGTAATCCAATTTATTCGCTTTTAAATGGATGAATCAAACCTTTTCTTTCATTGTTGGCCGCAAGTCGATACATTCTTCAGAATAAAGTATAAAGAAAGATTATAAAATTGTTGCAAAAGAGATATACGCCATGCGGGGTGTTCCCGCAGCAATTACTTTGGCAGGATCAAGCCGAGAGGAAAAAATATGAGCATTTCAATTTTTCAAGTAGACGCATTCACGGACGAGCCATTTAAAGGAAACCCTGCCGGCGTTGTACTGCTCGATCAAGAAAAGGCATCAGAATGGATGGCTTCGATAGCCACAGAGATGAACTTGTCTGAAACCGCTTTTCTGATTCGAGAAGATGCAGATTACCATTTGCGTTGGTTTACTCCTGAAGTTGAAGTGCAACTATGCGGACATGCTACTTTGGCATCGGCCCATATTCTATGGGAACAGCAATACCTGGAAGAAACTGAGACTGCGGTTTTCAGAACATTGAGCGGCAAACTCAAGGCGGTGAAAAAGAAAGGTTGGATTGAGATGGACTTCCCAGCCTTTTCTTTTCAGGAGTTGGAGCCTGCCAGTACCTTGACTGATCCAGTGGGCGGGAAACCAGTGAGCGCGTTCAGCACCGGTGAAAACCTGATGCTTGTTTTTGAGTCACCGGAAGAAATTGCCAGCCTCGTGCCTGATATGAATCGGGTTGCTGAGTTACCGTACCAGGGGGTTATTGCCACCAGCAGGGGCGACGGAATGCCTTACGATTTTGTTTCCCGTTATTTTGCCCCAAAAGTAGGCATCGAAGAAGATCCAGTTACAGGATCTGCTCACAGCTCTCTGGCCCCTTACTGGGCAAAAATGTTAGAAAAAAATAAACTGGCTGCTTATCAGGCTTCTGAACGCGGAGGAGTTTTACAAATTCGCCTTTGGGATGAGCGGGTATTTATTTCCGGCCAGGCAGTAACTGTTTTCTCGGGGAAACTGCTGGTATAAGAATTTTCTTTTTAATCAGTACTTACAGAAGCGCTTCGCCCGATAATTTTTCTATCACGCCTATTACAGCCGAATTATCTAATTCTTCCATACCCATTTTCAGCATGGCACTGAAAAGCTGAGTATTTATCGCGGTCATTGGCAGTGTGCTTCCGTATTCCCGAGCCGTATCCATAACAATATTTAAATCTTTGGTCTGCATATAAGCTTTGAAACCAGGTTCACGGTTTCCTTTAAATAACCTTTGTGGTTTATGGTCTAATGCCCAGCACTGAGCCGCTCCTCCGCGGATTGCCTCCACCACTTTTTGTGGATCTGCCCCTGCCTTCTTTGCTAGAATGAGAAGTTCTCCCATGGCCACCATCTGCGCGGCTACCATGATCTGGTTGGCAGCTTTCGTGATTTGTCCGGCGCCGCTTTCCCCGACATGGGTGATTTTTTCTCCCATGGCCTCCAATATTGGACGGGCTTTATCCACCGCCTCTTTCGGTCCGCCTACCATGATGGTCAGGGTGCCTTTCTGGGCACCAACATCTCCGCCGCTAACAGGGGCATCCAGGCAAAGGACGCCTTTTTTCCCCAGTTCATTTGCTATTTTCCTTGCAACAGCAGGTTTGATCGTGGAATTATCCACAAATATCAATCCTTCATGGCTTCCTTCTATTATGCCTTCTTTTCCAAGGGCAACTAATTCAACATCCGGAGAATCGGGAAGGTTTGTGAAAATGACATCCGCTTTTTTTGCTGCCTCCGCCGGATTGCTGGCGGGTTCAGCACCCATTTCTGCCAGTTCATCAACTGCAGCACGGGACCGATTGTACACTACCATTGGATACCCGGCTTTCATGATATTCTTCGCAATCGGCTTCCCCATAATTCCCAGTCCGATATATCCTACTTTTAACAAAATATCCTCCTCTAATAAATTATTTTTCTCTTGATAGTATCACAAGGTAAAATTAGGACAGTTTATGCCTCACAATCATCCGCAAAGCAATAATGAAAAGAATATAAAGACCGCATTTTACCTGAATGTCTGTTTTTCGATTGCAGAATTATTTGGAGGGTACCTAACAAACAGTGTGGCCATACTGTCCGATGCTCTGCATGATCTTGGGGATAGTCTGTCTTTGCTTTTATCCTGGCGGCTTGAAGTCCTTTCGAAAAGGAAAGAAAACCTCAGGTATTCTTATGGTTACAGGCGGTTTTCTATGCTCAGTGCCTTAATTAGCGCGATTGTGCTTATTATCGGTTCGATTTTTGTCATAAGAGAATCCGTTGAACGCCTTCAAAATCCCCAAAATACGAGCGCCGAGGGAATGCTTGCATTTGCGCTGGTTGGTATTGTCGTGAATGGATTGGCTGCTTTTCGGACTAGCCGGGGAAAAAATTTAAATTCACAGGTGATTTCCTGGCATATGATCGAGGACATGCTCGGTTGGGTCGCTGTCCTGGTTGTCAGCATCGTTCTCTTATTTACAGATTTATATATTTTGGATCCAGTACTGTCATTAATTGTTACAGGATTCATATTGTTCAATGTTATGAAAAATCTGCGCCGAACACTTTCTCTTTTCCTGCAGGCAGTGCCAGAAACGGTCGATATTGAGAAATTTGAATTAGAAATCAAGAATTTGGATATGGTAGAGGGTGTTCACCACACGCATGCCTGGTCTCTGGACGGGGAAAACCATGTTTTGACCACCCATGTCATCCTTTGCCCGGGCGCAAAGCAGCAGCAAATCCGTCATATTAAAGATAGGGTTCGGGAGATGGCAGAACTTTTTAGTGTGACCCATACAACAGTTGAATTTGAATACATGGAAGAGGATTGTTCCATGGTAAGAAATGGAGAAAATGGTCATGGAGGATCGGAAAAACAACCAATCGGTTGAGGAAAAAGAAGTAAGAAAGAAAATGCCTGTCTGGTTGGTTTATTTGCTTTCACTTATTGGAATCGTATACCTTTTGAATCCAACCGCCGGGATACTGGAGCTGATACCCGATAACCTGCCAATCGTTGGCAATTTGGACGAGGGAGCCGCAGCGCTTTTTGTTTGGCAGGGACTGAGTGAAATTATCAACGCAAAAAAAAACCGTCAAAATAATTAAAATCCAAAATATATATCTTTATAAAGAAACCTTTTGCAGTTCATTCCGTATTTAATATTGAAGTCAGAAATTAACGGGAGAAAGATGAGTGACCCTAAGGAAAAAGCTGATACGAAGAAGCTTAATGAAAAGAGAACCAGCCTGAAGGATGGGAATAATCAGATGAAGGACAGATCGGGTAAAAAGAAAACTTCTGCTGAGATGAGGACCGGGCATCGGGAAAAAGGGGCTGCGCAAGCAAGAAATGAGGTCGCGAAAACCGTAAGCACAGATCGCGGCGCATTGATCTTTGGCATGGGATTGCTGATTCTTGGTGTTTTTCTTCTTGTCGGAAAGCTGCTGAGGATACCGCTTGGAGGTTTTCTTTGGCCGTTCATCTTCATCGTTCCTGGTGTGCTGGTTTTTTCTTTTGCCCTTTCATCAGAAGACCGTCATGGGGAAGGCCTTTCCATTTTCGGAAGCATCCTGACAATGGTTGGGATGATTTTTTTGGCGCAATCAATCACTGGACTATGGGCAAGCTGGGCTTATTCCTGGGCTCTTGTAGTGCCCACTTCGATGGGAATTGCACAGCTAATTTATGGCGGTAGCAAAGAAAGACCCGGGATAGCGGAATCTGGCCGGCGTTTGGCAAAGCTTGGATTGATCATGTTTGCTGTCGGTTTTATATTTTTTGAATTAATCATCGGGGTAAGCGGGTTCGGCATTGCGAGCCTTGGGTTACCGGTTTTTCCAATGATTCTAATTTTCGCCGGGGTTTTGGTTCTTGTTCTTTCTATCTTAAAAAGGTAAAGCTCATCCTAACCGCGCGTCAAGGGTAGTCAACTACCCTTGTTTCTTTAAAAATAAAACCCCATATAATTATTTAACCAGCTTTTTTTGGTGGAGGATAAATGAATCTAATTTACATTGTTGCGGGCGGATTGCTGTTAATTTTTGGTAGAAAATTGTTCTGGTTGTTTGTTGCTGTAGTTGGATTTCTTCTAGGGGTTACATATGTCCCAGAGCTTTTTCCGAATCAGCCCGAATCGGTGATTTTGATAATCTCCTTGATTGTTGGTATGCTGGGTGCGCTTTTAACCTCATTGCTGCAAAAAATTGCAGTGGCGGCAGCGGGATTATTTGCGGGAGGTTATATTGCTTATTATTTACTGCAGACAATTGCGGCAAATGCAGATCGATACCAATGGGCAGCCATCATCGCTGGAGCTATTATCGGCGGACTGTTGGCGGGATCTATGTTCGATTGGGGTTTGATCATCTTGACTTCAGCCAGCGGTGCAACCTTGATTGCACAAGGATCGGATTTCGGGATGCCAATATCAGGGATCGTTTTTGTAATCCTTTTTATTGTAGGGCTGTTTGCTCAAATTAATATCAAGGCAAATGAGTGAAGAACTTAGTAAAAAGTCTTTATGGATTTTATAAAAAAACTGAAAATTAAAAATCATCTGGGTGACAGGAAACAAGGGTTAAAGATTTTTAATATATGGATGACAAAATGATCTTTGTAAAAATAATGAGGTGTATTATGAAAAAATTGAAAATTCGGTTTTCTATTTTCTTAATAATACTTATGTTCTTCGCTTCCTGCACCATAGAGGAATCAAGCAATTGGGATACTGCTGAAATCCACAAGCAAGAATCGCAGCAGGAGGGCTTGCAAACAACTACAGTTGAAGCAACGGAAACAAAGGCGAGGGAATTCATTCGAGAAGAATATCAGGAGATAGCCATTCTCACTTCCGATGGCCAGGAATTGGACGGTGTTTTCTATCCTGCTTCATCATTGAATTCACCATTGGTTATTCTGCTTCATTGGGCCCCTGGCGATCAAACAGATTGGCGAGAAATTGCTTTTTGGCTTCAGAACCGGGGATTGGGAGGAGAAGAAGAGGCAAATATGGAGCCCTGGTTGGATCCTTCCTGGTTTCCGGAAATTGATGAGAACTGGTCTTTCAATGTACTTGTGTTTAATTTCAGGGGATGTTCTGGAGGATGCAGCAGTTTCAACCGCGAAGGGTGGCTGGTGGATGCAAAATCGGCTGCAGAGTATGGATTTGACTTGGAAGGCATTGACCGGGGACAGATCATCATGGTTGGTGCAAGCATTGGCGCAGATGGAGCGGCCGATGCATGCCTGCACATAAATACAATTCATCCAGGAAGCTGTAAGGGATCCTTTTCTATCTCTCCGGGAAATTACCTGATGCTTGAATTTCAATCCGTGGTCAGTAATTTGGGTAGCGTACCGGTGTGGTGCCTGTATGCAGAGTCCGACCCCGAATCAGCTAGAGTTTGTGGAGATTTTAATGCTGCAAATTTCAGAGCTGTATCATACGGCTTTAATGAGGTGAGAGGGAATGGACATGGGATGAACCTGGTTGAACCGGATCTGGAACCAAATCCACTGGAATTATTGCGTGATTTCTTATCAGAAATTGTTGAATAAAAATGATTTTAATTCACATTGTTGACCAACAAACCTTCACGAAGATTTTGGCAAACGAGAAAATCCAACCATCAGATTCCGGAATGGAATAGCATATTCACTGCTGCCTGCCGGATCAGGTTGATTGGGTGATTAAGGAATAGTTTCCAGAAGATAATGATTTATTTGTATTGGAAATCGATTCCAATTTCTTAGAGGGCAAAGTGATTTTTGAAAATCTGAAAGCGGGAAAAGAATTGTTTCCCCGCATCTACGGCGTGATTCCAATTGATGCAGTGAAAGATATTTATCAAATTAGAAAGTCGAAAAGGGAATAGCAAATATGAGAACGATAATTGACATTCATTCATTCACCGCGAGGGTATTTTACATATGGGACAAAACCTGGTTATTGTTGACGTGTGGAAATTACAAATCCGGGGAATATAATTCCATGACGGTCGCGTGGGGTGGTTTTGGAAATATGTGGAATTTCCCGCTTGCGTTGATTGTTGTCCGCCCCACGCGTTACACATACGAATTTATTAACAAGTATGAAAGCTTTACGTTATGTGCTTTCCCCGAAAGGTTCAGAAATGAACTAAATTTTTTAGGTACAGTATCCGGAAGAGACAGGAAAAAAATTACAGAAAGTAAGTTAACGCCTGCTCCTTCTTTCCTTGTGCCTTCTCCAGGATTTGAGGAGGCAGATCTTTGGATTGAGTGCGAAAAAATGTACTGGCAGGATTTTAATCCGGAGCATTTCTTAATGCCTGAAGTTGAATCGAGGTATCCTGATAAGGATTACCATAGAATGGTGTTTGGAAAAATAATTAGGGTGATGGGGGATAAGAAAAAATACGCATCCTGAAATTTCTTAATTTTGACATTATATTTCGATATCATCTCTTTTCTTGGAACCTAAATGCCAAAATCATCGCACAAGAAAAAAAGGAGGAAAGATGACCAACACAGAGCAGGTTGAAGGCATTGACCAGATTTATGCAGAACGCTTAAAATCGAATGGAATCAATACTGTTGAAGCGCTACTTAAATAGGAGGCGTTTCCCGCGGGTCGTGGATGTATGGCTTGGGAAACAGGAATCCCCGAGACGCTCATTCTCGAATGGGTCAGTCACGCTGACCTCTGGCGAATAAAGGGGGTGGGTGAGGTGAGGAATACTCTGATTTGCTGGCAGAAGCAGGCGTTGACACGGCTGCTGAATTGGCATAGCGCAACCCCCAGAATTTGCATGGCAAGCTTTTGGAAGTGAACCGATATAAAAAACTTGTCAGAAGGATGCCGAGTGGAAGGCAGGTGGCTGATTGGGTATCCCAGGCAAAAATGATGCCGCGGATTGCAACTTAATAAATAAAAAAGCTGAGGATTTCAACCTCAGCTTTTTCCTATTTATTAAGAATCTTTAACTGTTTTTCGATTTTCCCTGCTGTCATGTGGTAGGCGGAAAGTTTTTCTTTTTCTTTATACACCACACTTTTAGGTGCCTTATTTGAGAAATCTGACTGTAGCAGTGTCTCCAGTCTTTTTATCTGGGCTTGAATCTCGGAAAGTTCGTTTTTGAGTTTTTCAATAAGCGAATCAGGCGACTTGAGATCATCCGTTTTCAGATAAACAATACTGCCCGTTGCCGGAATGCTCTCAGATAGATAATTTTTGTATTCCGCTTCATCCGGTATTTCTTTTTCAATTAGCAGCTGCTTGAGATTTGCGAGTGAAATGATGTACTCTTTCTGCTTTTCGATTGAATTCCACAATTCCGGACTAGCAATGATTGTTCCGCTTATTATTTGGGTCATAGGTATTCCAAGCGAGGTTTTTAATGCTCGAAATGCTCTCGTATGTTCAATGGTGATATTTCTAAAACCTTCAATCGCGTTTCTTTCCCATTTTTCCTGTTTTTTCGATTCTGGCCATTTTGCGATCATCAGCGATTCCTCCCAACCATTTTCAGGTGTGTATTCAGAAGATTTTCCTTTAGCCGCGTTCTTTAAATGACCCCATAATTCCTCTGTAACATAAGGAGTAAAGGGATGTAGCATGCGTAAACACTTATCTAGCACTCTCATAAGCGTCCATGCTGTATAAAATGCCCGGTCTCCTCCCTCATCAAGCTGCTGCTTGGATGCTTCAATATACCAGTCTGCGAATTCGCCCCAAAAAAACTCGTATACCTGGCGTCCGGCTTCTCCAAACTGGTAATTTTCAAAAAGTCTGTTTACTTCTCTGATTATTTCCCGGCTCCTTGCATGGATGAATTCGTCCGCAGGTGTCCAAACAGGTTCATTCTCGGGAGACGCCGGCGCTCTTTCAAGAGCGTTGATTACAAACCTCCCCGCATTCCAAACTTTGTTTGCAAAATTGCGGTTCGCTTCGACTTTCTTGACACTTAGATTCATGTCATTCCCAGGGGTAGACCCGACAAGGAGGGTGAATCTAAGTGCATCGGTGCCGTATTTATCCATTACCTCCAATGGATCAATCACATTCCCTTTGGTTTTGCTCATCTTCTGACCGTTTTCATCCCGGATCAACCCGTGAAGATAGATGGTGTGAAAGGGGACCTTTCCAGTGAATTCCAGGCCCATCATGATCATCCTGGCAACCCAGAAAAAAAGAATATCGTATCCGGTTTCCATGACTGAAGTGGGATAAAAATACCGCAGATCTTTTGTCTGCTCTGGCCAACCAAGGGTAGAGAAGGGCCATAGTCCAGAAGAAAACCACGTATCCAGCACATCCTCATCCTGCTGAATATCAGTGCTTCTGCAGTGCCCACATTTTTCAGGATCTTCCCGCTGGACTGTCATTTTTCCGCATTGATTGCAGTACCACACAGGAATGCGGTGGCCCCACCAGAGTTGCCTACTGATGCACCAGTCCTGAATATTTTCCATCCAGTTGAAATACACTTTGGCAAAATGCTCAGGAATGATTTTGATTTGGCCGTCACGAACTGCTTTGATCGCTTTTTCAGCAATCCCCTTGATATCTACAAACCATTGTTCACTGATCATTGGTTCGATAATCTCCCCACCTCTTTGTGAACGGGGCACATTCAGCATGTAGGGCTCTTCCTTTAATGTAAGCTCTTTTTCTTTCATGTCGGCCCATATCTCTTTCCGGCACTCCTCTCTTGAAAGCCCCTTATATTTACCGCCGTTTACATTAATGGTTGCATCCCGATTCAGTATGTTTATAAAAGGCAGTCCATGCCTTTCGGCAATCTCATAGTCATTTGGATCGTGGGCGGGTGTGATTTTCAATGCACCTCCACCAAATTCTCGATCCACATATTCATCAGCAATAACTGGTATCTTCCTTTCTAAAATGGGCACAATAACTTCGCTGCCAATGAATTTTTGATAGCGCTCGTCCTTGGGATGGACAGCAACTGCTACATCTCCCAATATTGTCTCGGGTCTCGTTGTTGCAACAGGTAGATATTCTTTCGGTTGGTCTGCGAATCTGTATTTGAAATAGTAGAGAGTTCCAGGTTCTTGAGAATGTTCCACTTCCAGATCGGATACGGCTGTCCTCAGGTTGGGCGACCAGTTGATTAACCGTGGACCGCGGTAGATGAGCCCTTTCTCATACAGAGTTACAAATGCCTCCCTGACAGCTCTGCTCAGTCCTTCATCCAGTGTGAATCTTTCTCTGGTCCAGTCGCAGGACGCTCCCAGACGTCTGATCTGGTTGGTTATTATGCCGCCGTATTTCTCTTTCCACTCCCAGGTTCTTTTAATAAAAGCGTCCCGGCCGATATCTTCCCTGGTCTTCCCCTCATTTCTCAGCTGCTTTTCTATTTGCAGTTGGGTGGCAATGCCAGCGTGATCGCTGCCAGGAACCCAGAGTGTCGGCTCGCCCAGCATGCGATGGTAGCGGATCATCATATCTTCCAGGGAGACAAACATGGCGTGGCCTAAATGAAGTCCGCCAGTTATGTTTGGAGGTGGAATGGAAATAACAAAAGGTTTCTTATTTGGGTCAAAATCAGGTTTATTGGGGTCGTTAGATGGTTGGAAGTATCCCGCTTTTTCCCACCATGAATAAATCCTTTCTTCTGTGTCTTTGAAATTATATGCTTTTGGTAATAAATATTCTGTCATTACTCCTCCAGATAAACAAAACCCTTCATCACGGAGGACGAAAGGTTCTTTCCCTGCGCGGTACCACCTCGCTTCGCTAAATCATTCAGCGCACTCATTCCGCTGTAACGGGCGCTCCCGGGCTGGTCTAATTTCCCTTTGCATACGGAATTTCTTCAGCCATTTATCAGGCGACTTCAGATTCTGCTATCGCAGACAGCTTTCATCCGGTGGCTGCCTTTTCTGATTAGGTTGCGATTTTGGAAACCTACTACTCCTGACGAAAAGGATTATACAATTTGGAACTGCTTGTGTCAAATAACCTTGCATTTTTTAATAGCTCAATAATTACAATAAATCAGGTTTTTCTGTTTGATGAATCGTTTTTATCAACGTTGTTAATCAATAATCCAGTAATTCGATCTTTTTGTTCAAGTAAAATAAATTTCTGCTTATGGATATTTGATGATTTTAAAATGCGAATTAATAAAAAAATTATATTGCTAATAATCATTCCTGTTTTTGCCCTTATTTCAGGATGCAACTCGGAAGGGATGGCTGATGACCTTGCAACCGGGACACCCCTTGTTACAGCGACATCAATTTCAACCGCTACACCAGAAATCTCCCCTGAAGAAATTAGGATTGATTTGCCTAGTGAGATTGAATACGGTCAGAATATTATTTTCTGGCACGCTTGGCCAGGACGAATGGCTAACCTGATGGAGGAATTTGCGCTTGAATATAACTCAGAAAATCAATGGAATACGGAAATCCTGGTTGAAGCTCATGCTGACCAACGAATTCTCTACCAGGATTTGGCAGATTTGAACGAGGAAGATCAAACACCAGATATGATCGCTGCACCTGGTTATATTCTCCGGGCTATGGAAGAAATGGGTATGAGTCTGATGGATTTATCCCTGTACATTGAATCCGATGGATGGGCTTTATTCGAAGATGGCAGCAACAATTTTTATCCGAATTTTTGGTCGGAAGATATTTATTCAGGAAAACGTTTAGGAGTTCCGGTATACCGGACTGCTTACTTTCTTTTCTATAACAGAAGCTTTGCCGAGGACCTCGGTTTTGATGAAGTTCCAGTATCTGTTGAAGCATATAGGGAACAAATTTGTTCAGCAACACAGGCGCTGGCTCTACAGGGTATAGGGGGTGTTGGATGGATATATAACTACAATGCTGGCACGATGTTATCTTGGATGCATGCGTTCGGAGGGGGATTAGAAATAAATGACCAAATCAAACTTTTATCGAGTGAAAATATTAATAGCCTCGGTTATTTATTCGAGATATTTCACGAGAATGGCTGCACCAGAATTTTATCAATTCCGGAACCGGCAGAATATTTCTTTAAGTGAATTACACTGACATTTAGCGGAAAGATG
>CAYPPV010000019.1:0-14702 GCA_964412705.1 uncultured Pelolinea sp.
TCTCGATCCGGAACTCCAGATATACGCGCAGGATGCAGTTAAGAAACAGGTTAATCAGCTGGTGGATAACAACGCAACAGATGGGGCGCTGGTCGCGATTCGCCCAAACACTGGCGAAATCCTTGCTATGGTTGGGTCTGCGGATTTCTTTAATGAGGAGATATCCGGGCAGGTGAATATGGCGGTCTCCCCCCGCCAACCCGGCTCTTCCATCAAGCCTTTAACTTACACAGCGGCTTTTGAGAAAGGATGGACTCCAGCCACGCTGATCTGGGACGTGCGCAGTGAATTTCCCCCCTCGGGAAACCCGGATGACCCGCGCGATCCATATGTCCCTGTGAACTATGACGAGCGCTACCATGGGCCTGTACTGGCCAGGACGGCACTCGGTAGCTCTTATAATGTCCCCGCTGTAAAAACTCTGGATTTTATTGGGATTTATGATGATCCCAACACGCCTGAAAGCGAAGGTTTCATTCCTTTTGCTGAGAGGATGGGCGTCACCACTCTCACCAGAGATGATTATGGGCTCTCCCTGACATTGGGCGGGGGAGATGTATCCCTTCTTGAATTAACTGGCGCCTATGCCATTTATGCGAACGAAGGTGTGAGAGTTCCGCCTTACGCTATCCAGCGGATTGAAGATCACTTTGGGGAACTCGTATATGAATACAAAGATGACCAGTCCAACCGGGTTATTCGTCAGGATCATGCCTACCTGATCAGCGATATCCTGTCTGACAACAGCGCGCGCACGCCCGCATTCGGTTCCAATTCGGTGCTGAATCTGCCTTTCCGTGCCGCGGTTAAAACCGGCACAACCAACGATTTTCGTGACAACTGGACACTTGGCTATACAGCGGATATCGCCATTGGGGTATGGATCGGAAATGCGGATTACACACCTATGAAGAACATCAGCGGCGTAACAGGTGCCGCCCCTCTGTGGGCGGACGTAATGCAGTGGGCGGTAGAGAATATGCTGGATGGCCAGCCCTCAAATTTCCGCAGGCCGGAAGCGATAGAGGAAGAAATCATCTGCTCCATTTCAGGAACAAAGCCCTCAGACCGCTGTCCTAAAGAAAAATCGGAAATCTTTGCTCAGGGACAGCCGCCACTGCCAGAAGAAGAAGACCTTTGGCAGGAAATTGAGATAGACACATGGACCAATCTGAAAGCCGGGCCAGCTTGCTCTGAATACACGGAAGAGGAATTGACCCTGAATGTAAAAGACAAGTGGGCAAAAAAATGGATCAGGGATAACGAAGCGGGCCGAAATTGGGCTGAAAGTATGGGATTTGAAGATCCGGTAATATTCACTCCTGAGCGGGAGTGCCGGGGAAGCGACCCGCGGCCGACCATTGTCTTTGTTGGCCTGGAAGAGGGCATGACCATCACGGATTCGCCGCTCAATATTTTTGGCGTGGTTTCCGCCAGCGATCATTTTGACCGGTATGTTCTGCAGTATGGCGTTGGCAACAACCCCAGTAAGTGGAAAACCATTGCCAAGGGAGATGAGCAGTATAAACAGCCGAAAAAGCTGGCAGAATGGGACCTGGCGGGCGTGGATGCTTCCAGGGTTACACTTCGCATATATCTTTACAGTACGAGGGATACATTTGCAGAGAAACGCATCCACCTGAATCTGCAGCTGCCAACTCCCACCCCTACCATTACACCGACCATCGATGAAACTCCCGCTGGAACGCTTATGCCAACTGAAACTTCCGCCCCGGAAGAAACCCCTACGCTGGAAGCGACCCCTACATCAACCGATACACCCGTTCCAACTGATACGCCTGAATAAAAACCCTGAGAGTATTGGTCGCTATACGTGATAAAATTACAGTCCGCAACAATGCTGCGGAATTATTTTTAATTTCATAGTTGCAATTATTGGGCGCTGGTGCTGCCCCATCTAAAAATTTTTAGGAGAAGCAAAATGAAAGAAGAGAAAGTGGTTGTTAATAACAAAGTTGGCCTACACGCACGTCCCGCATCCTTGTTTGTCCAGGAAGCAGGCAAATATTCCTCAGACATCAAGGTATCAACAGTAGATCCGGATACTGAGGAGTTTCGAGAGGCAAATGCAAAATCGATACTGGGCGTGCTGACACTGGGCGTGTTCCAGGGCATGGAGATCACCATTAAAGCCGAGGGAGAGGATGAAGAAGCTGCTGTTGAGGGGCTGATTAATCTGGTTGAAGAGAATTTCGGAGAAGATTGATGGAGCGCCTAAAAGGAATTCCGGCATCGCGCGGCATCTGTGTTGGACCCGTTTTCCAGTTTGTCCGACAGAAACTCATCATTGATGAGACTGCTGTAGAAGACCCGGATGGCGAGATCAAGCGTCTGGAAGAGGCAATTGAAAAAGCAAAAGACCAAATAGAGAAAATTTACGAGAAGGCGCTTGGGGAAGCTAGTAAGGCAGATGCAGAAATTTTTCATGCCCATAAAATGATTCTGGAAGACCCTGAATTGCTGACATCAACCAGGAAAAAAATCAGCGATCAGAAGGCATCCGCAGAGTTTGCCATGATGCAGACCGCACAGGAATTCGCGGATATTATGGCTGCGATGGACGACGAGTATTTTTCTGCAAGGGCAACCGATATTATGGATGTCGGAAGCCGCGTCGCAAGAATTCTGCTTGGAATCGCTGAGACACCCAGTGCCAATCTAAAAGTTCCATCCGTTATTGCGGCGGATGACCTGACACCATCGGATACTGTATTGCTGGATAAATCCCTTGTGCTGGGCTTTTGCACCGCTCGGGGATCGGCCACATCCCATACAGCCATTCTGGCTCGAGGCCTGGGAATACCGGCAGTCGCTGGTGCAGGCGAGGAACTGCTGACTATTAAAGATGGCACGAAGCTGATCGTGGACGGTACCAAGGGGGAAGTGATTGTAGATCCCGTTACCGCCGTTGAAGAAGAATATCTCCAGAGGAAAAAAGCGGCAGAAGCCATCCAGGCAAAAGCCATGGAACATGCAAACGAGCCTGCGGAATCCAAAGACGGTGTTCAGGTAGAAATGGTTGCCAATATAGGCAATGTGGAAGGGGCGAAAAGCGCAGTCGATTATGGCGCGGAGGGTGTGGGCCTTCTGCGCACGGAGTTTCTTTACCTGGAGCGGAATTCGCTTCCGACAGAAGATGAACAATATGAAGCCTACCGGGCGATACTGGATGTTTTCGGAAAATTGCCTGTTATTTTACGGACACTGGATGTGGGAGGCGATAAAGAAATTCCATATATGGGGCTGGAGCAGGAAACCAATTCTTTCCTGGGGCAGCGCGCCCTGCGCCTGTGCCTGGTGCGGCCGGATATTTTCAAGCCCCAGCTGCGTGCGGCGCTTAGAGCCGGAGCGGACAGGAATCTGAAAATCATGTTTCCCATGGTCGCAACCACCTCTGAAGTCCGCGAGGCAAGGCAGGTGCTTGAGGAATGCAGGCAGGAGCTTAAAAAAGAAGGCGTCTCCTATGCGGAAGATATCGAAATCGGCATCATGGTAGAAATCCCTTCGGCGGCCCTTGTCGCCGATCAGCTGGTAAAAGAAGTGGATTTCTTTTCTATCGGTACAAACGACCTCAGTCAATATACCATGGCCGCAGATCGCACCAACCCAAAGGTTTCAGCCCTTTCGGATGCGTTTTTTCCGGCTGTCCTGCGTCTCGTGAGGGATGTGATCATCGCAGCCCATGCCGAGGGAAAATGGGTGGGAATGTGCGGCGAACTAGCGGGAGAGCCACTGGCCGCCCCCATACTTTTGGGTTTGGGATTGGATGAATTCAGTATGAGCCCACCTATGGTGCCCGTCATCAAGCAAATCATCCGCAATCTGAGCGCCGAAGAGATGAAAGAGCTTGCCGAAGAGGCGTTAGAACTGGGGTCGCCAGACGAAATAAAGGAACTGGTGAAAGAAAAAGTTCCATTTATCACCGACTTGATAGGATAATTTTTTACAGCAGCTGGATCTGCGTGGGCGAATCCCATAACGGGGAATCCCCATCCAAGAGTTCTTCCCACATGGAGAGCGTCAAATTGTCGCGTGCGGCCATCCGGCGGAGATAGCGGAATTTCAGGAAATGCCAGCCGTCTTCGGCCGCAGCGGAAAGTCGCGGATCATTTCTCATACGGTACTTGAACAATCCGGAGCGGCTTCCCGGGAAAACCATCACATTGACTACCCCTGCCCCTGTTCTGGCTGACTGAAGTGTTTCCAGCTTTGGGCTTTCAATTGAGAAAACATACGAATAAACAATATCTCCTTTTGTGCCCTGCCAGGTTACATACAATTCATTTTTCATAACCTTCATCCCGAATTTCTTGCCGCATTGTGTAAGAATTTCTTTTAATTCATCCAGATCTTTCTGCCTTGATTCTGGAAGGTCTTCCATGCGCAGTGAATAATTTGAGGGTGTATTAATTGAGGTGTCAGAATAAGATTCAAGGCAACTGATAACAAGCTCCCTGGATGGCGTTGCAGGCCCCGGAAATTTCTCACAAATTTGACGATCGATATCGTAAAGTGAAGAATTTTCGGAGAAATTTAAAAAATCTCTAATTTGGATTTCAACCCGCTCAGAAAGGGGTTTGGCTGATCCCGAGGGATCTGTAAGCCACCAGAGGCTGCCCCCTGCCGAGCTGGATGGAAAGGAAACAGCGAAATGCTCGCTGTGGAGAAGGGAAGATATTTTTTCCTGAATCTGTTTGAACAAACCATCATCAAATTTATCAAGATCGGTATCTTTATCAATACCGGATGCAAAAGCATTGATGCCTTGTAATAAAATATCATTGAATGGAGCAGGCTCGCCCCGAATGGACAAATAATCACTGATGACCATCTGCCAATCTGGGCTATTTTGGATTTCTTTACTATCTGCTTCTCTCCAATGAATTTGAATCGTGTCCCTGCTTTCCCTGAATGCCGAGCCTGAATAATGGAAACCCGAGCAGCCAGCTCCCAGAAGCAAACCCAGATAATAATTGGCAGCTGCCTGGGGAAATATTCCAAACATCTTTTTTTCCAAACCTGGTAAGGTATAAACGTCTTCCATTGTTGCCTGAATTGCCTGGGCAAACCAGTACCAGTCATACCGCCTGCGAGCCAGGGCGCTCCGCATTGGGTGGACTCCCTTTTTCCCCCACAGCCAGCCTGACCAGAGGGCAGAGAGCGTCCAGAACGCCTGATTGGGGCGGGGGAATACGCAGACCGCAGCGTCAGCGGATAAACCTGAGAAAAAATTCTTTTCATCTAAAAGGCGGCGGTTATAGAAGCAAATTCCACCGCCTTGTGGGGGCATATTAGGCCAATATGAAACTGGTACAGGGTCTCCATTGTTCAGCCAGGTCTCAGGAATATTTTCCAGGGACAGCCAGAGATTTTTCTCAATGAATTGGCTGGGGATGTTCAGAATCAGATGGCGGTGTTTTTTTTCGGGCCAATGCCAGAGAGAACTGGCTTCGTCAAATACAGTTAGCAGGGCGGCCAGGAGGATTCTCTTTTGCTCTTTCTCTATCGAAAGCCTGTCCAGCGTATTCACAATGGTCATGACTGTATAAATTGCCCTCGGAAGATAGCAGTCAAGGGCTGTTTCAATGCTCTCCTGCTCATATTCTCCTCCCTGAAGTACTCTCTGAAAAGCCCGTTTCCGGTGCAGACCCGAAATGCCAATCCCGGAAATAATTTCAATATCATGCTGGCTGATGTTCCGCTCGCCTTCATCGCCGCAGTTTGGACAGCTGTAAATCCTTGAGTGGGGCAGTTCAGAATCTTTTTTCCAAATAAATCCTATTGGCTGGATCATGCAGCCGCATCCTGCACATGGGGTCGCATAGAGCGATTTGATATGGGATTCCAGCGTTTCTTCTCCAATACGGGAAATCAGGAGTTGATTGACAGCGGTCTTGATGCTTTCCTTTTCTGGGGACAACGCCATCACTTCCAATATAAGCCATAGAATCGGGTTGTTTCGTGAAAAAAACACCCGAAATCCCTCACGTGCGGCTTCCAGGGCAGCCATGGGATTGGCTCCCAGCGGATCGATGATTAGGCTTCCCTTGGCACAGCTCGCATTGAGCCATGACCTGACCACGCCCTTCCCCAATGGGGGAAGAAACCTGTGCAGGGGCGGATGATAACAACCCCCATCTGCCGGAATGTAGGAGAAGCGGTTGCCGTTCATGTTTTATTCAGTATACAGGAAATATAAATATGGAAACAAGCGTGCTAAAATGTAAATATGGTGCAATCTGTCTCGTCTCTGCTTGAAAAACTGCCGGGGAAAACCCGCCCCTATCTGATGGCACACAGAGGGAATCGCGTCAAATTCCCGGAAAACACACTGGCTGCATTCAGACAGGCAATAAAGGATGGTACGGATATCATTGAAACTGACCTGCATCTGAGCCGTGATAATGATTTTATTTGTATTCACGATGATACAGTCGACCGCACTACGAACGGGACAGGTATGGTCAGCGGTTTGAGCACTGAAGAAATAAAATCGCTCAAAGCGCTGGATAAATTTGGCGATGAAACGGACCAGCGTGTGCCTCTTTTAAGTGAACTGGCTGAGATGCTGCCGGCAGATGTGGCGCTGGCGCTAGAGTTGAAATCCGACCGTTTCCTGGAAGCCGATGTATGCCGAGAGCTCGGATATCTTCTGGAAGAAAAAAAGGTGCGGTCACGCACAATCGCGATCTCATTCAGCATGGAACGGCTTCAGGTTATCCGGGAATCCGTACCAAAAATTCCTGTTGGCTGGATTACGCTGAAACGGATCATACCTGATAAAAATGTGGACCTGATCGGACCGCTCTGGCCGATTCTCTGCCTAAATCCTTTTTATGTTCGTTCTGCTCACAAAAGGAATATGCTTGTATGCCCGCTTGATCCAAACCCCGCTCCACGGCTGAAGGCCTACATAAGGAAAGGCTGTGACGCTGTGCTGGCGGATAATCCTGGTGAGGTTAGAATCCTGATTAACCAGATTCTGGATAGCCGGCAGGAACACTGAAGTCTTTCAATTCCTCCTACTGCCGATGTCTCATCCGGAAGGATTTTTACAAATATCCTACAGGATGGCTTCTATTAAAATAATATACTATATGTACAAGTTTAATATATGTCGGACATCTGGAAAGCGAGAGGCAGGGGATAATCTGTCATGATTGTCATAATTTAATGATTACTGATTAATTAGATGGCGACCTAAATTATACTTTTATTAAAAGAGGGAAAGGAACCATGAACATAGAAAAGATTGAACAGTATCTTCCATTTATTCTTAAATACGGGAACCGTGCTGCAGTGCTGATGTGGAAATTAGGCATGGGAAAGCTGCTAAATGCCTGGCCGGCCGTTCTTGGAAAAATGATGGTAGTCAAGCATACTGACCGCCTAAGCGGGAAAGAGCTTTATACCCCAGTAAATTATATTGAGGAAAACAGCACTATCTACTGTGCCTCTTTTATTGACCGCTACAATGACTGGATGGTTGATTTGGTCAGCAATCCCCAAATTGAAATCTGGGTGCCGGACGGGTGGTTTTCTGCCGAAGCAGAAATTGTGGAGGATAGCGGGGAGCGGGTTTCCAAGTTGAAAGCCGTGCTCAATGCAAGCGGCTTTGCGGCTCCTATCATGGGAGTGTACCCAAAGTCTATGGACGGATTTGAATTCGAGCAAGTGGCTGAAAGCTTCCGGCTGGCCCGGATCCAACGCCAATCAGCCAGAACGGGACCAGAGGGGCCGGGCAGCCTTTCCTGGGTATGGCCGATACTTCTTTTAGTGGTTCTGATAAAGAAAAAAAACCGCTAATCTCTGGCCTATTACCTAGTTGTCAGATTGCATTTAAAAAGATCCTTCATCGGCTGGAATTCCACCACGCCCACCTGTGTGGCATGCATGATGAAAGGCAGAGGCAGGTCCAGGCATAGTTCTACCACCTCCGGTATGCGTTTTTTTGGAAAATCCAGCGCAATTGTGCAGTGAGGAACCCAGGTGCCGGGCAAATAATTTGCGGAAATGGGCTGCGCGTCTTCCATAAGAACATGGATGATACTCCGGTGAAAATCCATCAATTCCTGCGTTGGGGTTGGCGCTACAAAGACTACCGGGTCAGGTTGGGAAAAAAAACCGATGTATGTTGCCTGAAGGTCAGTTAGATGGCTTTTCCTGGCAAAACCTGCAAGTTCATCCTCGCGGGGAATGCGGCTGACTTGGTCAAAAATGGTCAGAGTGAGATGAGGACGCACTCCCGCCCGAGCGAGGGTAGAGGTAATCCCGGCATCAGCAATTTTCTGCCACAATTTCCGGATCGGTTTTTCGGATAAGGGATCAAAATACATAACCAGGGCGAAGGGCATCGTTTTTTCTCCTTGTTTAATGATACTTCAATGAGCTTCCGCCGATAAATTCACGGATGACGGAATCACTGGGAACGAAAGAATCATCTTCGATGCCTGTAATTTCTTCCAGCACGCCGCATACCCGGGCAGCACGTTCGTAAGCGTCCGCCCGAAGGGGATCACCTTTGTATTTGTCTCGCCAAATTTTGAATTTATCGAATAATTTTGGTTTGTAAATGGAAAGTTCGTAAGGCATGGCGCTGTTAATGATCATGTCCGCGTATACGTGATTTGGAATGATATTGCGCAATTCCGAGGTCCGCACGTAATGCCAGTGGGTGAGGGTTTTTTCCGGATCATAAGCACGATAGTTGGCATCCCGCAGCATGCGCCGCATGAGCCGGATATCCGTCCAACGGATGTATTTTCCCTGGCTGTCTTTCATCTGCAGGAGAGGTTCAAGGTACAGTTTGAATTTTTTCTTTTCTTCAATTCCTTCAGTCATAGCCGGATAAAGGCCGTGCAGGCTGTCAATCAGAATGATCTGGTTTTCCTTTATCTGGACAAGAGTATGGTTGTCATAGCGCCTGCCTTCCCTGAAGTCATAAAAAGGAATCCGCACCTCTTTTCCCTGGATGAGGCGTTTCATATGGTCGTTGATCAGCTCCAGGTCCAGCGCTTGGGGTGTTTCAAAATCATAATCACCGAATTCGTCCCTGGGATGCTTATCCAGGTTAAAAAAGTAATTGTCCACATTCAGCGCGACCAGATTCAAGCCGTTCTGCTTGAGAATGCTGCCGATTTTGATTGTCGTTGTGGTTTTGCCGGATGATGAGGGCCCTGAGATCAGGACAATTCTGAGATCTTCCCGACGCTTAATGATTATCTCGGCTGCATTTTTTATATCCTCTTCATAGAACATTTCCGAGGCGGAAGTGACCTGTTGCAGTTTCCCGGATTCTAGTTTGCGGTTGTACCTTTCTATGGTATGCAGGTCGCGGGTAGCCGCCCAATCCAGGACCTGCCATATTTTCTGCCAGGGGATATTTAATGACGGTTTAAAACTCTGTTCCAGTCGCGCTTTCCGCAGTCTGGCGCGCTCATCCCTGTATAGTATGTATGCTTTGGCAACCTTTGCATGGTCGTTCCGGATGAGGACTTTTTCGACCGCGTCCTGAATCTCCTCTACATGGGGTATATGGTCGTGCGGAAGCTCTTCCTCGAGCAGTTCAATCACCTTGCCGGTGAGCTTTTCAGCTGTCTCCCGGTCACGCCCTCCAACAGCTACCGCGGCGCGGTAAATGGCATTCGTAATGCGCTGGGGTGTAAACGGGACCTTTTTCCCGTTGCGTTTGATTACATGGGTAAACCGGCTCATGGTTTATCCTCCTCTATCCATGAAATTATTATAGCAACGGCGTCTTATAAAGAGATTAATCTTTTTTGAACTGGTAGCGAGCAAAATCGCTGTGAATGCAGACCTCACCGAGCGTCTTTCTATACCATAAGAGTGTCAGGAAGCTGCCCAAAGCGAGTGCTGTGAGTCCAACCAGCCCGGCTTCCGGTCCAAAAGCGCCCCCCGTCATGAAGTCTGGGCCTGAGTGGTTTATTTGGATTAGGGATGCGGGCGCGGGCATACCACTCACCGGGAATCCAAATACCGAACCTTGGAACAAATTCCAGCTGATATGCAGACCGATGGGGATGGCCAATGACCCATCCAGTAGGACGCCAAGAGACAGAAAAATGCCCGCCAGGGATAGATAGATTGTGGAGAAGGCACTGGAATTGGGATTCGCAGAATGAAGCAGGCCAAAAATGGCAGATGCAATTACTGTGGAGTAGATCAGGGCGATTTCCGGTCTGATGGAAGGGTGGCTGAACCATTCGGCAAGGTTCTTCATCAGGTATCCGCGTACCAACAGTTCCTCATAAATTCCCACACTGATGAAAATCGCCAGTGCGCCAAGGAACTGACCCGGAAATGCATCTTCAGTTAGGATGGTTGGAACTGGGCTGTTGACTCCGAAAAATCCGCTGATTTCTACCCAGCCCAATGCCAGTTCGGTGAGGAAAATCACCGACATTAGGAAAGCGCCCAGGAAAATCCCGAACCCGAAATCTTTCCACCAGGTTTTTGAAAAAATTAAGCCTAACTTTGCCGGATGGCGCCGGTCAATGATGATGCTGGATAACAGGACAGAGATGAGGGTAACAAATACCTCAATAAGCGAAGAGAGCCAGATACTCTGCATCAGACCCTGGATGCCGGAGAACGATGAAAAGAGGAGCAGGGATATGATTGTCAGGAACAGAAAGAGAAAAGCAAAAATTACAAGCCGAACAAGAGCACGAAGCCGTTTTTCCTTCGGATTCCAGAACAAATGCAGTATTTTCAAATTCTTCCAAACCTTATGACAACTGGCTGAAATAAGTTTTACCTACACTCAACCAGCTTTCCCCGGTTTCCGGCTGGAAGTATTCCGCGAAAAGCGGGAATGATTCTTGGATTGTTTCCGCCATGCGAAGCGCCGGGCGGCGGATAGCGAAGTGGGCATTCGACGCGGTGCGCAGTTTGATGAAGTGCATTGCTGAGCGCAGGTTGGTCTGGAGCAGGACGCGGCGGTTGAAAGCGTTCGGAATAATATAAGACGCTGTATGAGGATCTTTTTTTGATATTTCAGAGAAGAGAATCTTTACGGATTCCATATCTTCACGGAAGCGGCCAGCGACCCCTGCTTTCTCTATCAGAGCCGGCACAGCAAAACCAAGATTGGCTGTGAGCCGCTGGGGAGTCTGCGTCATCATACGGTGCCGCTTGAGCTCGAAATAGGCACCCTGATCCAATAAAAGGTCAAAAGCCAGCCAGGCATATTCCAGTTCTCTCAAAGGGATATCATGGCTGTCCAGTTTACCGAGGAGCTGTTCTGCGATTTCTTTTCTGAGCCATCCCTCGCAATTTTCAATTGTCTGCATGGCTTGATCAAAACTTATATCGCCGAACCGGTAGAGCAGGGCGGCAAGCACCCTGTTCTCTCCCTCCGGGTCGCAGTAAACACATCGAAACCAGTCTTCGTAATTGCGTTTTGCGGAAAATTTTTCGCCGCATAGGTTAATTAGATTTGTCCTTGTTTCAAGCAAATAGGGGTTTTCTTCCGCATATTTAACCAACGTGGGCACACTGGAGAGGGCGGCGGTTTTGATCTCCTCACCGATCCGCCGGACTTCCTCCAGCGGGTGGGAGAGCATCTTCCTGAGGGCATGCTCCAGCGCCCGCGCATTGATGGAAATGCCTACATTAGCCAATGAGCAAGCCGGGAGATAATAGCGGCATACGTCTGCGCTGACGGTGCGGAGCCGCTGTTCAAATGCCCGGTCACTCTCTCCATTCTGGCGGGATTTATTCCGCCTTAGATATTCCTGGACAGCATCAAGAGTCGCCTGGTAGTGGTCAAACAACCTGAATACAATCTGTTCATATTTCTTTTCGAGATCCGTCCCGATGATTTCATTGGGAATGAAGAAATTTTCCCGGCCCCAGACTTGATAGCGGGAGGATTTTTCAGTATAAGAAGCAAGCCGGTTGGATTCGATGCATTCCACTGCCAGCCGGGATATATTTTCCGCGGCGATATGCAGAACTGCGTGTTCGGCTACTGAAGAATGGCCGTAACCGACTACCCATTTTTCATGGAAATCCGCTGATTTCTCATCAGAGAGCTCTTCGGCAATGTCGCTAAAGGAATGGGGAGAACGGGATGTTTTTGCAAATGTGACAGCTATCGTTTCGGGGCTTAGCTCTTTCGGGTCAAGCAGGTAAATTTTTCTTTGTTGAGGCATCAGACAGGGCCTTTTTTGCTACTTTTATATCATGATGTATTTCTTTCATAAGGACTTTGGCAGATTCAAATTTTTTTTCTGTGCGGATGCATTTTACAAAAAGTATCCGCAGTTCTTTCCCGTAAATATCACGGCTGAAGTCCATGATATGCAGTTCGATGGTGCGCTCTACCGGTTTTTTATAAAAAGTAGGGCGGTACCCGATGTTGATCACCCCGGGCAGCAGTTCCCCATCCAGTTCTGCGAATACAGCATACACACTAGCGGCGGGAATGATTTTTTTTATCCAGGGCATGATATTGGCTGTGGGAAAGCCGATATGTTTTCCGCGGCCGTAGCCGTGGATTACTTCGCCGCTGATTTCGTAAAATCTCCCAAGATGCTTGGCGGCTTTCTCCACCTTTCCTTCCAATAGAAGATCGCGGATGCGGGTGGATGAGACCGGGCTTTTACCTTTCTCAACTGCTTCCGCAGCCCTAACGCAGTACCCAAGGCATTCCCCGATCTCCCTGAGTTCATGGATATCGCCTTCCCGCTCGGCTCCCAGACGGAAATCGTAACCGATCATCAGGCAGGAAAAATGAATCTGCTCATGCAGCATGGTGATAAACTCGCGGGCGGTCATGCGGGAAAGTTCCTTGTCAAACCTCAGTGTAAGGATGGAATCCACTCCCATTTCCTGTAGAATACGGTCTTTTTCTTCGGGTGTAGTCAGATAAAACGGTGGTTCTTTTTTCCCGAGCACTTCGGCGGGGTTGGGATAGAAGGTTATAACAACAGCCCTTTGGCCGAAGTTGCGCGCCCCCTGGATCAATTTATTGATTATCCGCTGATGGCCTTTATGGATGCCATCAAAAGAGCCGATGGTAATCCAGGCGCCACAGTACGATGAGATGTCTTCTTCCTTGATGTTTCTTGCCATTTATGTAAAAAATACTTTTTTCGGCTGAAACTCCCCAGCTTCATCATCATACTCCATCAGCGCTACCAGCTCACCCTGTTCGGTGATCGCGCGGACAAGATTATCCTTGCCCTTTTCCCGTTCAATTCGATGGCCGTGCCTGACCAGCTCCACTTCCCCGTTCGTAAGTGTTATGGAAGGCCAGTCGGAAAGGGCTTCCGCTGCCGGGATCAGGTATTTGTACCAGGTGTTGTCCTCAAATGCTTCAGTGAGGGTCCTCAGCGGCGTTGAATCTTTCAATGTGAAGCGACCGCTCTTCGTGCGGCGTAAACCAGTCAGGTATGCTCCGCATCCGAGCTGTTCGCCCAAGTCGTGTGCCAGCGAGCGAATATAGGTACCGGATGAACAGTGGATATCCACCACAGCTTCCGGGGGATTCCATTCTAGCATCTCCAGATTGTGCACATGGATGGTGCGTGCCTCGAGTTTCACTTCTTCTCCATTGCGCGCCATCTTGTACGCGCGTCTGCCCTTTACCTTGACGGCAGAATAGGGCGGCGGCACCTGCTGGATTTCTCCCAGAAATCCTTTCAGGGCTTCTTCAAACTCTTCTCGAGTCGCTTTCACCTCGCTGGTGCTGGTAATCTCACCGTCACCATCATATGTATCAGTGCGCTCGCCGAGTTTAATAGTTGCGTGGTAGCGTTTGTCTTCTGCAGAGATGTATTCGCTAAGTCGAACTGCTGGCCCGATCAGCACAACCAATACGCCTGAGGCGCGCGGGTCGAGCGTGCCGGTATGCCCGGCGCGTTTGATATTTGTTCCGCGCCGCACAATTTGTACAACCTGGTGTGAGGTCATGCCGATTGGCTTGTCTATGACCAGTACACCGGAGGTTTTTACATTTTTTTCCATGTCTATTTCTCTCTTTTCCTCAAACTGTTTAAATACTGCCGCGTGCGATCCAGGATGATTTCCTGCACTTGTTCCAGATCCCCTTCCAATTCTGCCCCCGCGGCGGGAGGGTGCCCCCCGCCTCCAAACTGCTGGGCGATCTTCGATACATCCGCCTCCGAACTTGACCGCCAGCTAATCTTTACTTTACCATTGTTTTGCTCATTGAACAAAACAGATATTTCACCCCCTTTAACGGCAGACAGGATATTGGTTAGATCCGCGTCATCCCTGCCGTTGTATCTGGCTCTCTGCCGGTCTTCAAGTGTAATGGTTGTCCAGATCAAACCATCTTCTCTTTCAAGCATTGCCAGCGCATACCCCCATAGTTGGAGGGAAGAAAAGGATTGGCTTACCAGGGTACGGAAGTAGATATCTGATAGGCTGGCTCCCCTTTCAATTAATTCCGCTGCGATCCGCAGTTCTCCCGGCCCTGTGTTTGAAGTCCGGAAACCGATTGTGTCCGTGATGATGCCCATCAGCAGGGCGCTGGCGGCATCCTTTTCAATTTTAAATCCCATTTCAGGCAGCATTTCAGCCAAAATAGCAGCGGTTGCTGCTGTTTCCGGACTTACCAGATTGATCCCGGCGAACAGGTCGTTCGTGATGTGGTGGTCTATGTTAATTGTTTGAGCGCATTTCTTAAAAAT
>CAYPPV010000020.1:0-14613 GCA_964412705.1 uncultured Pelolinea sp.
GGCCCCGCCCCCGATTGCCCGTAGCTCATGAATCGGGATGCCGCCGTCCTGTAATATTTCCAGGTTAAGCCGCAGTTCCAATGTCAGCGCATCGAGCACCGCTTTAGCGAAATCCTGTTTGGTTGAGGCGAATGTCAATCCAAGCACAGCACCCTTGGATTCAGTGTCAAAAGTTGGAGTACCACTCCCCGCAAAGTGGGGCAGCATGATCAAAGGCGATGGTTCAGTTGACATATCTCCCAGAATCAGATCATACGCATCCGCTCCTGATTGTGCGGCATTTTGCATCTCGGTCTGGCAGAAAACATCCCGGAACCAGCGCAGGATAAAGCCCCCGCTTTGGTTGAGCGTCATCACCACATACAGGCCCGGATACGTATGCTGGTAAACAGACATGTTTCCTTCATACAACGTTTTGTTCAAATGGGGGGTTTCCATGGCTACCTCGACCACTTCCGCGGTGCCCGTTGAAACCATGGCCAGTCCCGGCTTAGTCAGCCCGCAGCCCAGCGCGCCGCAAGCCTGGTCATGCCCGCCGGTGGAAATCACTGGTCTGTTCCCGAATTCCAGTTCCCTCGCCAGTTCAGCGCTCATCCGTCCGCAGTTATGGCCTGATTGATAAATAGGCGATAGCCGGGATGGTTCGAGTTCTAAAAAATCAAGGATTTCCTCAGACCAAGTTTCTTCTTTAAGATCGTAAAGCTGGGTGCGGGATGCCAAGCATTTGGATATGACAGGCTCGCCGGTAAATTTGTTGATGAAGAAATCTTCATACAAAAAGAATCGGTGGGCAATCTCCCAAATCTCTGGTTCGTTTTCTTTTAGCCAAAGCAGTTTGGGCAGTGTATTGATAGTGTGCACCGGCATACCTGTCTTCTTGAACAGTTCCTCTGCACCAAATTTTTCCTTTAATTTGCGGTTCTGTTCATCTGTCCTGGTATCCATTCCCAGGATCATCGGCAGCATGGCGTTGCCATCCTTATCAACAGGCGCAACCGCCTCCCCCTGTACAGAAAGACCGATAGCACTCACCTCACCGGATACGCCCGCCCTTTCTGCTCCCTCTCTCATGCACTCCTTTGCAAGTTTCCAGACCCATTCCGCGTCCTGCTCTGCCCAGTGGGGATGGGGAATCCCCACGGCATATTCCCGGCTCGCACTCGTAAGCAGCTTCAGGTCTTCACTGAAGATATGCGCCTTGCATCCGGTTGTACCTACATCCAGGCCAATCAGAGCCATATGCCTTCTCCTTATTAAAGTGTTCTTAATCCGCTACCTGATCCACTTCTTTCAGCAGTTCTTCCTCAGAAATATTTCCTGCCATCCACTCATTTTGCAGTTTCCACAATGTATAAACCGTGGATGGTTTTACTTCAACATCATCCATGCTGATGGCAGAGTCAATTGAAATAGTCCGCTTCACTTTTGCACCTTTGGCAAGCCCGATGGGAAGGAAATTCCCTTTTCTCGCGTTTTCATAGGTATCGATGTGGCTGTAGTAAGAAACGCCCCCGATTTTGTCCAGCTCTTCACCAGGAACCAGATTGCGTTTTGCTACGGCAAATACTTCTGAAACCAGCCTGTCCTTTGGAACCATGTTAGAGCGGCGGCGGATGGCCATCAGTGCGCATGTCAGCGGCACTTCGATGCTGCACAGGTGAAAAGGTCTGAAAAGTGTATAGTATGGTCCATCCCCCATATCCCGCAGCACCATGGCTTCCCTCAGCCGGGGATGGTCAGTCCGCACGATTAGGAATACCCCAGGCGCGACCCGGCCGATGCCGAAATCCACCACACCCATCTGGTTGAGAATGCCCCCATCTTTTTTCAGCCGGAAAGTTTCATGCAGGTGATCCCTGTCTGTTTCCGGTCCGTGCATGCCGCGCACATCCGGTATCAGTCCGGTTGCATTAGATACTGCTGCCATTTCAATCATGGTCTTGGACCCGTCAACGAATTCAACCAGCATATATGGGTTCAGCCCCCGCCTTGCTGCTTCTTTCTTCATATCCTCGTCTTCTGGCGAAGCATGCCAGTCCAGCGGGTTGTTTTTTCCCTTGCCGGCCGCCACGATCGTGAAACCGAGCGCATCTGCGAAATCATACAGTTCTTTGCAGGCAGCCGGTTCATCCCCGGCTGCCAGTGCATAAAGCTGGTTCTTCTTTTCTGTGTACCAGCGCAGTAGCGGCCCAACCGTGATATCCGTCTCGACATTCATCATGGCGATATCATGCCGTTGGCGGACTGTGCGCAGGGCGGCACGCGCGCCGATTTCAGGCACGCCGGTGGCTTCAATGACCACATCAATATTTTCGGTATCTGTGAGAACACGGTAATCAGACGCGGCTGCATATTTTCCTTCTGCAATCGCTTTGTCCGCCTCTTCGGCGGAATTTACCGGGACCACTTCGCCCTCAATTTTTCCGATTTCGTATGCCTGTTTGGCTCTTTCCAAGTCCACATCAGCCGTAATCACCACTTCCAGCCCGTCCATTTCCCGGGATTCTGCTACGATATCGGTGCCCATCTGCCCGGTACCAATCAGGCCCACGCGGACAGGGTTGCCGTTTTCTTTTCTTTCTTTTAATTCCTTGTTTAATCCGATCATCTTTCCTTCCTGATAATTAATTTATGGATTTACAATCACTTTCAATGCCTCACCGCCCGCAGCGGCTTCAAATGCGCGGTCCACCTCATCCAGAGGATACCGCGCTGTGATCAGCTTATCCGCGGGGATAATCCCGCGCTCAAGCGCTTCCAGGGCAAAGGCGTGGTAGGAGGGATGATATGAAAATGACCCGATAATCTCAATTTCTTCATAATGGATTTTATTCCCGTCAAGGGAAACCATATGGTTCGCTTTTGGAAGCCCACCGAAGAGCACAACCCGCCCCCGCTTGCGGGCAATTTCAACCGCCTGGGTTTGGGTAGCCGGCACAGGGTTGGCGCAAATAACCACATCCGCACCCCTGCCGTCCGTCATCCTGCGTACAATCTCCTCAAGGTCTTCATTAAAAGGATTGACAATTACCTCCGGTTTAAATGCTTCCGCCAATTCTCTGCGGATATCGCTCGGTTCGGAGATAATCACACGTGCTCCCCTGGCATGCGCGACCGCGGTGTGGATGCATCCGATTGGCCCGGCGCCCATCACAACCACCAGGTCGTCAATGCTGGTTTTGATGCGGTCATGGCATGCCAGCACAGAGGTGCAGGGTTCAGCCACCGCGGCATAATCATAAGACAACCCTTCCGGCATTTTATGCACAATTCCGTTGACCAGCACTTCTTCCGTCAGCAGCGCCTGTTCCGCAAACCCTCCCGGATACCCCGGTGTGATGCCGAGAAAATGGAGATTATTGCACAAATTAAACAAACCGTGTTTGCAGTAATAGCATTCCCCGCAGTGAATATCAGGCGCAACCGCGATCTTATCTCCCACCTTATAGCTTTTTAATTCTGTTCCCGTTTCGATAACAATACCTGAAAACTCATGCCCCGGTACAACCGGTTCTTCCGGCGGGCCTTCCTTCCACCTACGCAGGTCAGAACCGCAGACCCCGCAAGCTTTCACTTCGATCAGGATATCCTTCGGACCCAGTTTCGGTCTTTCGGTATTCCGCAATTCAAACTTTTTGATCCCTGTTAAAAATGCAGATTTCATGATTTCTCCTTTGATTGTCCCATTTCTTCCAGTTTTTTCCCAACTGCGCCGCCCGGATGGGTTTTTCCAAATTCCTCCAGGCTGTATCCGCGCAGCTTAAGCATGACTACGCACAGCGCGTCGCAGAAAGCGGAATTTACCAGTGAGCTGCCAGTTGCTATCATCCCGAACGGGTCTATATCCGGCGGTGCCACAATTTTTAACACCACATCCGCCATTTTTCCGAGCTTGGATTCCGGTTCTTCCGTTATTGCAATCAGAGCCGCTCCCCGTGATTTGGCAACTTCGGCCAGTCTGATCACCTCTACAGTCCGTCCTCCCTTTGATAGGGCAATCAGGACATCCCTCTCTGTGACAGCACCCGAAAGCCCGTGCTGGCTGTCCCCCGCGTCAATACATAGGGACGGCGTGCCGCAGCAGCTCAGCAGATGTGCCATTCGCCTTGCTACCGAGTGGGAGGTGCCTGACCCCGTCACAAGCACATGCCCATTGCATTTCAGCATCAAGTTGGCTGCGTCTGCGACGGCATCCGATATCTGTTCCCTGAGAGACAATACGCCTTCTGCTTCATCCTGTATCGTTTGAACAGCGATTTCTTTTATCTCGTTTCTGTCCATCAGCTATACCTCCAGCACGCTTTTAGCCGTAAGATGGTCAGTGACAACCACACTAATCAGATTTCCTCTTAAAGCTCCAAGCAGGGATTCATGTTTATGGGGTCCGCCGGTGACGCCTACAACTTTGGGGATATTCCTTAACTCATCAAGGGAGATGCCAATAATTCGGCTTTCAAAATCTGCAGAGACCGGATTCCCCTCCACATCAAAAAATCGCAGGCAAATATCCCCCACAGCACCCTTACCCAATACCAATTCCAGTTCTTGCTGGGTCAGTATTGTGCCGTCCCTCATGACAACGGAATCCGAGGTCGCCGCTCCGATGCCAACAAAAGCGATATCAATTTCCGGGAAAAGTTTGAAAACCTCCCTGACGTGGGAATCTGAAAGCACCGCCCGTTTCAAAGAGGTGGTATCCATAATGCCCGGCATATTCAGGATGGATAATTTACATCCCAACTGGCTAACAAGCTTTCGCAGGATATAAGTGGCATGGGCTTCCGATTCAGGCGTCCCGAGCCCTCCAATCAGCTGCACAACCTCTGATCCGCTAAGGTCCTGGCTGTGCAGGCTGTCCACCATTGCCCTCAGGGTAGTGCCCCACGAGATACCGATCAGGCAGGGATCGCTCACAACCCTGGAGAAGTAATCAGCCGCTGCGGCACCCACTTCTCTTGACGCCGCAATTTGAGAATCGGTTTCGCTTATTTCAACCACTAAAGCTTCAATCAGGCCAAATTTTTCTTCCAGGGCGGATTCGAGATCAGTATAAACACCCCCCATGGGAATGATCTGGTGTTTGACAATCCCCACATCCTCAGCCTGCCTAAGTAGGCGTGATACTTTGGGCCGGGAAAGGCTTAATTTATTACTGATTTGGGACTGCGTGAGGGACTGCTCATAATATAATTTGCTCACCTTGAGCAGCAGTCGGTAATCAATATTTCTTATCCGTGCCAAGTCATCCCTCCTGATTTGGTTGCACAATTGTTCATTTTTGATTTCTTGTGCACTTTTATTGTACAAGAAAACACACCGCTTGTCAACAGTACGCAGTATGCAGAAAAAATACCTGGTGCAAATAGTATAATTTTGCTCTCATTCTCATTTTTGAAAAAAGGTTGATAAATTGAAAAAACGGATTGGGGTTTTCCTATCATTTGCTTTCGGCATATCATGGTTGACCGCTCTAGCGATCTATTTGACCGGCGGCCTTGCCGACAGCCGGGAGCTGATTAGTGGAACGGGAATCACAGTCGCAACGGTATTGCTTACCACGTTGTATATGTGGGGGCCTGCCGCAGCCAACTTTCTGACCCGCTGGATCACCCACCAGGGTTGGGGAAACATGATGCTCAAGCCCCAGATCAGGAAAAACTGGCGGTGCTGGCTGATCGCCTGGTTTGGCACAGCAGGACTGACGCTATTGGGGACAGTGATTTTTTTCATCATTTTCCCCAATCATTTTGACCCCTCTCTTTCATTCCTCAGAAATCAAATGAATGCTGCCGGCGCTTTGCCGGAGAATATCAACCTGGCGAGCATCATTCTCATCCAAACTGCCGCTGCAATCCTTTACGCTCCCGTATTAAACATGCTTCCGACCTTCGGCGAGGAACTCGGCTGGCGCGCTTATCTGCTCCCCCATTTAGGGGAAATGAACAGGCAAAAAGCATTAATTATGTCAGGAATAATCTGGGGAGTCTGGCACTGGCCGGTTATTTTAATGGGCCAGAATTATGGCTTGGAATATTTCGGCTATCCATTTACCGGGCTGGCCGCAATGGTATGGTTCACCCTCTCAGTCGGCATTTTTTTTGGCTGGCTTTCACAAAAATCCGGTAGCGTATGGCCGGCAGTGATTGCGCACGGCGCGCTCAACGGCATCGCTGGAATTGGCCTGCTTTTTACGAAGGGTAGCTTTTCCCCACTGCTCGGTCCCTCACCAGCGGGTGTGATTGGCTGTATTCCTTTCACAATCGCAGCGGCATTGATCCTTCTTGCGAACAAAGAAGAACAGCCAAAATTATCCGGGAACTAATCCAGCCATTTCGAGAGAAACTCCGCCACGCCGTTTTCTTCCAGCGAACCGATAATCAGGTCCGCGCTCTCCAACGCCGCTTCCGATGCATTCGCCACGGCAATGCCTAATCCAGCCCTTCTCAGCATGGTCACATCGTTATCATAGTCTCCAAAGGCCATCATTCTTTCAACAGGAATATTCAATATTTTTGAAAGAACTTCAAGCCCAGTTGCCTTGGTAATGTTCTGTGGAACAACCTCAAGCAATTGCGTGCTCGTGTGGAGTACATCTGCGCGGTCTCCCACTTCATCCCAGAATATCTTCTCGAGATCAAACAAATTCTGCTGGTTAAACCTGTCCACAACCAGGCACTTGTTGGCATCCCCCAGCCTTCCGCCCACGAGTCCCCAGTCGTGAACCTCTATCAGCCCCTCCGCGACATTATCATAAATCGGGTAAATATTCTCATTCATTTCCTTTATCAAAATTTTGTCACATACATAGATGACAAGGTCCTCTCCCCTTTTTTCACATACCTGAATGACGGATTCAGTGACCGGCAGTGGAAGTCTGGTCTGTTCCAATACTTTTCCAAATCTGTCCCCCACGATTGCCCCGTTGGAGAGGATCAATGGCAGATCAATCTCAAGCTCATCAGCCAGGGGCTTGGTAGCCGGAAGGATCTTCCCAGTTGCCAGCGTATACTGCTTCCCTCTCTCTTCAAGACACACCAACATCTCTTTTGTGAAAGAATCAAGCTGGTGTGAGGAACTCAATAAAGTGCCATCGATATCAAAAATTAGAAGCTGAAAATCGTGAAAATGGATATCTGATAATCTCAATTTGCCTTTCTTTTTCATATGGGGAACCATATATGTATTTTCTATATCCTTTTCATCAATTGATTTAGAAAATCCGCGGGACCATTCTCGTCACAGTCTCTGGTGGAGTGGCTTTAAATAATATTTCACCCGTCTTTTTTTGAAGCATGCACCCGTTTGAAAGGATCAACGGCAGGCGTACATCTAGGGCATCTACGGTCTTCTTTGTGGCAGGGAGATTTTTTCCAGTTGCCAGTGTAAATGGCATTTGAAGATCATGCAGTTTCAATAGCGAGTTTTGTGGTATTGGACGCAGAATATGGGTAGAAGCGTGAATTGTCCTGCCGATATCAAAAACAATTAAATCGTAATCCCGGATGTCTATTTCATCTAACATCTATAAATTACCTTTTGAAAGAATTCAGACAGGCATTTTTACCTAAAAATGATCTTAATGGATTTCCACGAGTGTAGCCTGCAGTACTTTGCGCTCACCGCCCCTTATCACCTCAACTTCCACGGCATCTCCCGGACTGTAGCTGAACAGGGCGTTGATGAACCGGACATCCTCGCTGATTGTTTGGCTCCCAATTCGAACGATGATATCCCCATCACGAATCCCTGCTCGATCTGCAGGCGTATTAGCGCCTACATCAGTTACATAAGCCCCCCATTCCACCGGCAGGTTATAGCGTTCTGCGGTTGATGGATTGATAGGCTGAACGCTAACGCCGAGGTAAGGCCTGGCAAAATATCCCTGTTTGATGATCTGTTCGCTGATCAGCCGCACTGTGTTAGACGGAATGGCAAATCCCAAACCCTCAGCACTCGCTGCGCTGTTATTGTTTCCTCTTATGACTAGGGTATTCACGCCAATCACCTCACCGGCCAGGTTGATCAGCGGTCCGCCGGAATTTCCGCTGTTAATGGCCGCATCTGTCTGGACCAGATTTTCCAGGTCGTATCCCCTGCCGGAAGGGAACCTTCGCCCGGTGGCACTGATCACACCTGAAGTGACGCTGTTGCGGAATGTTCCCAGCGGGGAACCGATCGCAATCACAGTTTCTCCGGGTTTAAGCAGATCAGAATTGCCCATGGTTACAACCGCGGGCATTTCCCCATCAACTTTCAAGACTGCAAGATCCGAAAAAACATCCCTACTGACTACCTGCGCCGGCACCTGCGTTCCGCCGCTTAAAACCACGTAGAGAGTGTCCACATCCTCAACCACATGGTTATTTGTAATGATGTAGCCGTCTGAAGTTACAATAAATCCGCTTCCGCTTACCTGTTGTTCACCTATAATCCCAAAAAAAGTCCGCTGGCCGAGAATCTCACCCACCACCGTCACAACCGCAGGTTCGACGCGTTCCACCACCTCTGTGATCGTTGTGCTAATATCGGTAGAGGAAATATTGATTTGTCCGTTTTGTACAGCAATTACCTCTCTTGTTGCTATTGCCATTTCAGGCGGACTATCATGCATACCAGCTCCTGCGATTTGGACCCCTACATATGCTCCAAACAGCGCACTGGCTGCGGCTGTCGCAATCAGAATAATAATACACAGAATTTTATTCATGGCAATATTTACAATAAACCCCGATTAATGCCCTTTCTGTCAGAAATTTGTAAGTTTGTTTTATGCATCTCATCTCAAGTCTCTTCTACCCTCTTTCTAACCCATTCAATTAAATCTTCCATTCTTTCATGGTGGGAACCATTCCAAAAAACCCTGCCGCAATATTCACATTCTTTGAATACATTGAAATATTTTTTCGTTTTAGGTTGCAGTTTTTCAACAATATCCTCTTTATCCCGGCTGACCAGCAGGCCGTTGCACGCCATGCACCGCGTAAAAGGATGGATGTCATCCAGCAGGTCAAAACGCCGGACAACAGATAGCAGCTGCTCACGGGAATTCCGCGTGCGTATGAGAAATCCATGTGTTATCCTGTCTCTCTTTAAGAGCCCGCGGTCCCTGGTTAGTAAAATTCGCTTTTGTTCAGCGGAAATTTCGGCTAATTCTTCGTCAGAGAAATCATTCTGGTAAAGCGTGTCAAACCCCATCATTCGCAGGTAAGCTGCCAGCCGTCCGAGATGGCAGTCCAACACGAACCTCGTTTCCCGCAAAGGCTTTGGTCTCAATCTGGTGGCCTGGGAGATATTGAATGTTTCAAACATAGGGTAAACAGATACCCTGTCGCCATCCTCAACAATATAAGAAAAATTCACCGGGCGGCTGTTTACAAGGATTAAATCGATTTCCGTGTGGGGTACGCCAAGCGATTCGGTTAGATGTTTAACCGACTGCCTCCCCCTAAAATTTACTGGAATCCATTTGAAGTGTTGTTTTTTTTGAAGCAGTTCATTCAGTTCAGCGTAAAATCGGAAATGAGCGATCTTCTGTTTCAATCTCATATCAAGCAAAAAGAACCATACAACTGAAAAAGTCCTTCTATAAGTAAAAAAGTCTGATTTTAAGCATCCTCTGAAATGGTTTGGATCATTTTCAAAAGAGCGCGGGCGGACTGCTGGGGGCCGCTTTTCTCGCTTCCTGCGACTCCAAGCATGGTGCGCATTTGGCCGACGAAAACATCTTTCTCAAACATCAGTTTGAAATACTTTTCTGCAAGCGTTTCATGCAGGTCCCTGTATTGGGGTGGGCCGAAAATATTGGCGAAATAATTTTCAACCAGGCCTTTTGATGTCGTGGTGCCCTTGCTCATTACGGCTCCTCGCCGGAAAACCTCAAGCGCTTCTTCAGCGGTTTTAAATTGCTCAATGACGGGGTGTTTTTCATCCACCTGCTCATAATTGTTGGCATATAGGACACAATCTATCGGGGTGCCTTCCATGATGTATTCGTAACGCGTCACCGGCATCACAATGCGGGCGTTAACTTTGTCAGGATTCATGATGATGGTCCGGTCTATCTGGCCAAGCGCGTACCCGGACTGAAGGTCATCCAGGCGAACAAATGCGCCCATCTCCGTTCCATAACCTACCAGTGACCTCTTTTCACCCTGGTTAATGGAACCCATATCATCAGCAATGATGAGAATGTCTCGAATTTCCTCGCTTGCAATCTGCCTGAGCGATTCTATGGATTCCGATTTGCCTGCTCCTGAATCTCCAATGATGACCACAGAAAAGGGTTTCTTACCCCGCATTGTGATCTGCACCATCGCGCCGTGAAAAGGCAAGTAACCGTCCTTCATTCGGATAATGTTGTGAAGTGTCAGAATCATTTTTTTAAGATATCCAAAATACGCGTACTTGTCTCTCAAGGGTATAGAAGCAATCAGGATATCATTTTCCTCGTCATCATAGAATATCGTTTCATTTTCACCTACAGAGAGCGCGTTTTCAGGTGGCGCCCCATAAATATAGACTGCATCCGGCTTGCGCTCCAGATCTTTTTCATCAGCCAGCTCAAAAAGGTTTGCAAGAGAAAACCCCAGCTCAAAGAAATCAAGCGGGAAATACACCATGATCAGTAGAGGTCCGACGCGGGCAGGATAGCATAACCATTCTTTCGAATCCAGCTTTAAAGAATCAAGCGGGTTTTGGTCTGCCCTCGCAAAAACACCTTTGCGTTTGTTCATCGGCGTATTAAAAATCATGGGGGGATAGATTAGCACTTGACGGATGGTGAACACATCGTCCAGTACGCTGTAACTATCCCCAGGATAGGCTAGTTTAATGGGTTGGGCAATCGCCCCGATTTCAGCTCCCGCGCTGACCTGCCGGTAGATTTTTGGATGGTTGCCCGTAATATTTTCCTGGATATTTCTGTATGTGCTTCGTACGAGGTGCATCAGCGTTTCCACCATATCGTTGAATGTTCGGTACGGTCTCTGGTCCAGCCGGTCAAAAATGGAATCGCAAATCACCAGCCGGTGAAGCTGGCGCCAGTAATTGTAGAACTGCTCAATAAATTCATTGAAGAGCATCCGGTCGCGGAAGAACACTTCTGACCCATCTACCAGCTTCATCACTTTTTCCGCGGGCAGCGAATTTAGATAGAACATGGTTTCCCGCATCAGCTTAATATCGGATTTGGAAAAATCCCCGCCAGGGAACACATTTAAATACTTCGAATGTGTACGTTTCAGGTTATTGAGGTATGCCAGGTAGATCGCACCAAAGGGTTCGCTCCTTATCAATTCCTCTGAATTGCTGCAGACCCGGTTGCTAACACGCAGAACAAACTTGTCCGGGAATCTGTGAAATGATCCGTTTCTCATACTTATACGCTCATCAATCTAAACTCCATAAATATAACATACAGGCGGTTAATGGAGAAATGAGTTTATTCTGTTCATTTTATAAAAAATGCTTTTATATCAGAAGGGGTACTGGAATTCTATAATTTTAAACAAATACAGAAAAAAGCAAGGAGCGCAGTTTTCACCGCGCTCCTATCAAGAGGGGGACATCATGGGAAAATTATTTATGTAAGATTTGCGACAAGAACAGTTTTGTCCGGTCGCTCTGGGGAGTGTAAAAAAGCCCATCGGGAGTATTTCGTTCAACGATACGGCCAAAATCCATAAAAATTACCTCGTCCGCTGCCGCACGGGCAAATCCCATTTCATGCGTCACAATGACCATCGTTAATCCTTCCCGGACAAGCAGCATCATCACATCCAGCACTTCTTTGATCATTTCCGGATCCAGAGCGCTGGTAGGCTCATCAAAGAGCATCAGTTTGGGCTTCATGGCGAGCGCTCTTGCGATTGCAGCTCGCTGCTGCTGGCCTCCTGATATCTGGAAGGGCATTTTATCCGCCTTATCCGCGATGCCAACTTTTCTGAGCTGTTCCATTGCGGTTTTTTCAGCCTCTTTTTTGTCGATTTTTTTCACTACCATTTGTGCGAGTGTGATATTTTCAAGGATAGTAAGGTGTTCGTAAAGATTAAAACTCTGGAACACCATACCGATCTCTTCCCGGTGGCGGTTGAGGTCTTTTTGGTTGGTTGTCATTTTCTCGCCCTGTATCCAGACCTCTCCGCTGGTCGGCTGTTCCAGGTAATTGATGCATCTGAGAAGTGTCGATTTACCCGAACCGCTCGGCCCGATCACCACCAGTACCTTTCCATTTGGCACTTCCAGATTAACACTGTCCAGCGCGCAAAGATCGCCGAACCATTTGCTTAGATTCCTAATCTCAACCAAGTTTGAATTTCCGTTACTGCCCATTGGTCGATATCCTCCTTTCGATCATTTTCACAAACAGGGAAAGAATCACCGTCAAGGTAAGATACATTACCGATAAGGTAGTATAAGCTTCAGGGAATCTGAAGGAGTGCCCTGCGTATATTCGCGCCAGCTGTGTAATATCTCTGACTCCTAAGATTGAAACGAGTGAAGAGTCCTTGAGCATCGCGATGAAATCATTCCCAATAGCAGGCAAAACGTTGCGTATTGCCTGAGGAAGGATCACATACCGCATGGCCTGACCGTAGCTCATTCCCTGTGATCGGGCTGCTTCCATCTGTCCGGTTTTCACAGACTGGATGCCTGCTCGGAAGATTTCAGCCGAGAAAGCCCCATAGGTGATGGAGAGTGCGACAACTGCGCGGACACTCATGGATACGGCATTGTTATCTAACAACGCTAATGGCCGACCGATGAAATTTATTCCTGATTCCAATAGAAAATCCCCAATTAAGGCAATCAGATCGACTGCTCCAGGCACAAGTACCAATGCGATAAAAAAAATCGATACCAGCAATGGAATCCCTCGCATGATTTCCACATAAAATGTTGCGATATTATTAAATACAACGTTCTTAGAGACTCGTCCCAATCCAGTCACCAAACCCAATACTAACGATATTCCATATGCAATCAAAGTAATAGTTACGGTAACCCCTATTCCTGCTCGAATTATGGAGAATGCTTGAGTAAAGGAGGGTGATCTGGTAATTAGCCTTAGGGTTATAGCAATGATCATCCCGATAGCCACCAACCACCATGGGAATAAAGAAATTTTTTCTTTTATTCGATTTTTAATTGTACGTTGAAGCAATACGCCTTGCCTTTCTGTTACTGAATCTCTTAATGCCATGATGCCCTCTTTTCTTGTTTGCTGGCAGAGGAAAATCCTCTGCCAGTTATTCAATTACCTGTTATTCGTAGGTCACTTCTTCTATATCATCATAGGTTATCGTGAATTCAGAGCCAAAGTACTTTGAGTTGACTTCATCCAGGAAACCATCATCCATAATTGACTGCAATGCGACATTGAAAGGCTCAATGAGATCGCTTCCCTCAGGAAACACCAAACCTAGTTCATCACTTACAATTGGCGGGCCAACCAGTTCCAGCTGATCTGCATGTTCACCCTGATATCCGACCCCTGCGGTTTCATCAATAATAACTGCATCCACATCCCCACTTATCAGCGCCTGAATAGCAAATGGGAATTGTTCGAACGCTTGAATACGATCCTCAGGCAAATATTCAACAGCGGTTTCATAGTTGGTTGTGGCAATTTGGGTACCAAGAACAAGGTCTGGATTATCCACAAAATCTTCAATGGATGCGAATCTCTCCTCATCAATTCTGGCAAGTAGTCGTTGATTTACCTTTGCATATCCAATTGAGAAATCAACAATCTCGTCTCTATCTTCTGTTATAGTGATTCCATCTGCCGCCATATCAAATAATCCATCGGCAACTGATTGGATCATTGCATCCCAGGATACCTCCTGGAAAACTGGCTGGCAGTGAAGTCTTTTACAGAGTTCCGGGATCACGTCGTAGTCCCAACCACCTGCTTGACCGGTCTCGCTGGAAATATAGTTATAGGGTAAATATGCGTTTTCGACAGCTACCGTAACTTCTTCACACTCTAGATCGACTAAAGCTTCATCGGCTGACCCGAGGCAGTCATACTGCGGGATACCAGATTGGGCTCCATCCTGCCCGCCACATGCGGCAATCAGAATACTGCCCGCAAAAAAAACTGCAATTCCTGTCATTCTTCTGTAATTCATGTCTTCTCCTTATGCTTTTTCATAATTTTGTTTTTCTCTGTTTTGCCTGTTGAAACCAATTAAATAAACCTGCTACGATTTTTTCTCTTTTTCCTCATTTCGATTGATTTTTTTTCATCATGCTCCTCCGCGTTGTTTGTCGGTTTCATACAGGCAACGAAAAAGGCCTTCCTCTTCTGGAAGGCCTTCTACGTTATTGGGTTATGTCGCTAATCAGCTCTTGCTAACACAAAACGCCGCTCCTCCAAAAGAGGTCGTTGAAGCATTTCGTTTAGCGTTTTTATGTGAGTGATTAACAAACATATTGACAAATTTATATCATGCCGCGGGATAATTGTCAAGCCTTATTACGAAAATGTTATCTAAAGTTGAAAGGTGAACTGTTTAAAGCTGAAAAGTGAACCACTATTTGAATGAGGTTTGAGTAATATTTCAGGTAGATTTCTCTAAAAGAATTAGAGGAATCAATGTCTCAACTACA
>CAYPPV010000021.1:0-14314 GCA_964412705.1 uncultured Pelolinea sp.
TTGACGTTTCATTAAAATTCTCCTTCTGAATTTTGGTCAAAATTGCTCAGCGCCTGTACAGGCGAAACGAAGCGGTTTGTTAAAAACCGGTTTAATCATACCACTCTTTGATTTTCGGTTTTTTTTTGGGTTACGCATGGGTATTTTATGAAAAAATTAGCACAGCGGCATAAAGGGCCGCGATGGATTTCCCGTCCTTGATTTGGCCGGATCGTATCATTTCCATGATTTCATCCCGATGAAATTTCACAGGTTCCAGGAATTCATCCTCGTCTGACTGAAGCGGGGATTTTGATAAATCGGTTGCAAAGAAGACATGGTTTATTTCATTACAGTAACCTGGCGCCAAATAAAAAGAAATGAGGTGCGTGAGTTTGGCAGCCGCCAAACCGGTTTCCTCCCGGATTTCCCTTCTGGCGCACTCTTCTGGTTCCTCACCCTCATTCATTACGCCAGCCGGGAGTTCCAGCAGGATACTTTCACTGCCCACGCGGTACTGCCGGATAAACCAGATGTATCCATTTTCATCAACCGGAATAATCGTAACTGAATCATTATGGTCAACCAGATCATACGCCCTCTCCCTGCTGTCAGGCAGTACTACCTGCAGTTTTTCAACATTGAATGCGTGTCCCGAATACATTCTTTTTCTGTATAAAACCCGGTGGTTCAATTTTTCCCTCGCTTGATTAATTAAAAAACCCGTGCCGCAGCGGCACGGGTTTATTCACCTTCATTTTACTGGTTTGAGAAGTAATCTGTACCGAAAATATCGGGGTTTTCCGTATGTGCACGGACAACAATCGTATCCATCCCTCTCAGACTATCCGGAATATTTAATTTCACTTTAAAGAAATTTCCATCACTATCCGGATTGTAATCTGCGGTAGCGGCAACCACATAGGTATCAAAATCATATACACCTTCAGGTCCCATCAGGAACCGAACTTCTGTACCTCTTGGGAAGAAAGGATTTGAAACCTGGAGGGTCACACTCTGGTCCTTGGTGTAATCGACCACACAGGTGCATACCAACTGATTGCTGATCACTGCGCAGTTGCTGCTGGATTCACAGTATTCCTGGTTGTAATCCAGTTCAACTACAGGCGCTGGACCAGGCGTGGAAGTTGGGAGCGGGACTGCTGTTTCTTCAAGCTCTGGTTCTTCGGCCTCTTCCGTTTCCCCATCTTCATCGGTATCGGTGGGTTCCGCTTCTGCAATTTCCCCTTCTGCCGCTTCCGTTGCATCCAAAGGCATCGCCATGGCGGTCTGCGTTCCAGCGATGATCTCCTTCATCAGCTGGGACTGGGTGGATACCGGGTTCGGCAGCGTGGATTCGGCATCAAGGCCTTCTGATACGCCACCGGACGCCGAGCGCGTGCACGCCCCGGCTGTAAACGCGAGAATGATAATCAGGGAACCGGTAATCAGTGCTTTCCTATTCATGTTTTTGTCTCCTCCAGTAATTCCATTCAAAATAATTTTTATTATAAAAATTACACTTATTATATTAGCATGGTGCTCAGGCACCGTCAATAGATACTATTGCAATTACTATGCCACCTGGCCACCAATTATATGAATGTATCCCGGCGAAGTGCCCTAGGGCGCTGTTTCCTCCGGTAAATTGAAAACAAAGGGTGATTGGCTTGGCAGCAGCATGGTATCAATTGTGGGAGCAAGTTTGGTAATATATTGGTAAGTCAGCAATTCTGGATTATCCGCAATAGCCTGCTGAATTAACACAAGCGCGTCTGCTTCCGCCTGTGCCTCGATCAATCGGGCTTCAGCCCGGCCCTCCGCAGCTATCACCGCCGCCCGCGCATCTCCCCTGGCTGTTTCAATAGTCTGCTGGGCTTCCTGTTTTTTCCGCTCAACCACAAATTCGGCCTGTTTAACCTCCTGCTCGGCAATCTGTTTCTGTTCAACTGATGCGGCATATTCCGGAGAAAATGTAATATTGCGGAGCACAAAATCAACCAGGGTCAGTCCGTTTTCTTTCAATTTTTCTGACAGAGCGCCGCTGATGAAACTGACGAGTTCGAAGCGCTGGTCACTGATAACCTCTTCCACTCCAAACTGCGAGACACCGTCGCGGATGATGCCCCTTGTTTGTGCGCGCACCAGGTCATCTGAATATCTGTCCTGCCAGAGAATGTGCACATCCACGACCTTGTTTGGATTTATTTGGTAGATTACCGAGGCATCCACGAAGATCTCCTGGCCATCCGCAGTGCGGGCGGTGATGGAATCATCTCCCTGGATCTGTCCTTCAAAAGATGCGATTGACATGGTGTAGGTCTGCCGGAAAATTGGATAGCATACGACCCGCTCAAAGAAGGGTACCACCCATCTTAATCCGGGCTGCAGTGCCTGCTCGCGGTATCCTCTTGGTGCGATAGCCGAAATGACCACACCTCTTTCCTGGGGTTCAATAAACACGAGACCCGCGCTTGCGGTTGTGGCCAATACTGCCGCCAGCAGCAAACCCAAAGTGATGACCCGGCTGTTCTTCATTTTTTTTCCATGTGCGGACTGCACCAAAGAAAAAATAGCGGTTCCAAGCGCTGCAGCCCAGAGCATGGCTGAAATTATTGTGATGATGTCTGTAATTCTCATTCTTCCTCCATTTTTATCTATATACAGCTATATACTGCATTATCGCAGGCCTGATTTCATTCCATATACGGAAAAAGAATCAGAAACGCTTTGTGACAGTTACACATCTATAAGGATAGTGACCGGTCCGTCGTTGTGGATTTTTACCAGCATTTCCGCGCCAAATTCCCCTGAACCGGTTTCGATCCCTTGGGATTTTAGAGATCTGATGAAATAATCAATCAGCGGGCTTGCTTTTTCCGGCGGGGCTGCTTTGATGAAAGAAGGGCGGTTTCCCTTGCGCGTATCGGCCATCAGCGTGAACTGAGATACGACAATAATACTGCCCTTGATATCCTTTACAGAGAGATTCATTTTGCCGTTTTCATCATTGAAAATACGAAGATTGGCAATTTTTTTTGCGAGAAAATCCGCTTTTTTATCGTCATCATCATTTTCAACACCGAGAAGAATAACTAATCCCGTATCAATCCTTGCCACGGATTGGTCTGAAATGATGACTTCACCAAATTGAACTCGTTGGATTACTGCGCGCAGAGATTACCTCCCTTATAAGATAAGTGCTGTATTTAAGGCAGCCCAATGGCTTCCCTGACTTCGGCGATAGTTTGCTCGGCTATCACCCTGGCGCGTCTAGCCCCTTCGTTCAAAACGTCGTGAATATAATCGGGATCCTTGCTGAGCTCTGCCCTCCTGGCGCGGAATGGCGCAAGGGCTGCGTTCAGATTCTTTGCGAACAGCTGTTTGTCTTCCACACAGCCAATACCTGCCCGCCGGCACTCGATGTCTACCATTGCCACTTCCTCAGGGCTTGAAAATACCTTATGGAGCGTAAACACATTGCAGACGTCCGGGTTTCCGGGGTCGGATCGTCGTTTCCTGGCAGGATCCGTAACCATCTGCATCACTCTTGCGAGTGTCTCCTCAGGCGTGGCTGCGATTTCAATATGATTGTTGAGACTCTTGCTCATTTTCTGTTTGCCGTCAATGCCCAATACTTTTGGAACTTCCGTAACTTTCATCTGGGGTTCAACCAGCACATCGGTCTCATATCTGTAATTGAAAGAACGGACGATCTCCCTGGCAAATTCCAGATGGGGTGCCTGGTCCTCTCCAACCGGAACAATGTTCGCTTTATAAAGGAGGATATCGGCTGCCATCAGGACGGGGTAGCCGACCAGCCCATAGTTTACATTTTGGGGTTGTTCGCGCACCTTTTCTTTAAATGTGGGAAGCGCTGTTAATTTTCCCAGCGGTGTGACCATGGAAAGAAATGTGTGGAGTTCCGTAACCTGCGGAACCTGAGACTGCACAAACAGGATGCTCTCATTAGGATCAATGCCCGCCGCCAGCCAGTCAAGCGCCATTTCATAAATGTTTTCACGCAAATCTTTTGTGGTCTCCACTGTAGTGAGCGCGTGGAGATCAACAATGGAATAAATACACTCATAATCTGCCTGCAGGGCTACATAATTCTTAATTGCACCTAGATAATTTCCCAGGTGCTGCCTGCCGGTTGGTCTCGCGCCAGAAAACACCCTCCCTTTTTTTACTGTCATTTCTTATTCGCCATTTTTCTTATTAACGCCTGATTGATTTCTCCGGGATAAGGCATGCGTCCTGCTTTGTTTTTTGAAAAAATCAATTCTCCATTCACGGAGATTTCAAACGTGCCGATGCGATCCGTTGGTAATAACTCGACTGAATCAATTTGGCCGGCATACTGTCCTCTGATTTCTTCGGCAATCATTTCTGCCTGTCTGGCAAATCCGCATGGTTCGCAGTATTTAATTATGATTTGTTGTGCCATATCATCTACCAAAGGTTGAAGTTGAGGACAATTATATCTCAGGAGGTTATTTGGGCTGGCAATCAAAAACCAATTGGTAAAATTCTTGAAATGCAGGCACATCAATTTAGGGTACCGATTAGCAAGAGAATTTTTGACATCATCTTTTCTTTGCTTGCCCTTTTCATCATCTCACCAGTTTTTATTCTCATTGCGTTGGTACTGATTATTTTCCAGGGATTTCCGCTTTTTTTCTGCCAGGAACGTCCGGGATTGGGCGGAAAAAAATTTCGTATCTGTAAATTTCGGACAATGGGAAAACAAACGGATGAGCAAGGCGAATTACTCCCTGATGAAAAGCGGATAACGGGGGTTGGAAAAATTCTCCGCCGAATAAGCCTAGACGAACTACCGGAACTGATCAATGTCCTGAAAGGTGAAATGAGCATTGTCGGCCCCAGGCCGCTTCTTGTTCAGTATCTGGGGCGATATTCTGAAGAACAGGCCAAACGCCATCACGTGCTGCCCGGAATCACAGGCTGGGCACAAATAAACGGAAGAAATGCCATCAGTTGGGAAGAAAAGTTCGCACTGGATGTCTGGTATGTTGAAAATTGGTCGTTCTGGCTGGACCTGCGCATTATCTTTGTTACTGTATGGAAAGTAATCAGCGGTGAGGGTATATCACAGCCGGGCCGCGCAACGATGGATGAATTTATGGGAACAGATAAAGGTAAATAAAATGCCGTTATTGAATAACGGAAAGGGGGTTAATCAGGCCGTCGCGCAGTAAACTGGTCACTTTTCTCACCAGGTTCAGCTTTCCGTTGCTTAACCAGGCCAACCCCTCCTGAAGCTGTATGTACTGATAATTCATAATCTTGACATCGGCATTGATTTTCAAACCGCCTGACCCATTCAAGATATCCTGCCAGATTTCACGGATTGGGGATACGCCATCAGAGTAAACGGTGGCAATCCATTTGCTACCTGCGGAGTCAGGAGGTGTTGTTGTTCCGATCAATGCCACATCGGAAGAAGAAACGGCATTGACGAGATCTGGGGAAACCGCAGCATCCGCCAGGTATAAAACATTGACAGCATTTGTATTAATTTCATTGAAAGCCGCCTGCCAGGTTTGGGGTGGGCTGTCAGCGGGTTGGACAGAGATGGCGGGGTAAGAATTAAGTGGATATACAACAGAGGAGCAGGTCCCGCAATAGTATTGGACACCATTGCGAAAAGCGTCGTTGAATTGAGGTTGATCAGATGAAAGCAGTGCGCCTGTTCGAAAATTGGGCGCCAGTATCGCACTCAGATATCCTGCAATGAAAGCCGTGTGGTCATCCCGTAATCTGATGACAGATACATTTTCCGAAGGGTTCCAGTCCTCTTCAACCAGTGAAACAAACTGTGTATTTGGGGCGCTGGCAGACAAGCTGCCTAGGTTATCCGGTTTCCTTAAAAACACCACCACACGCATATCCGGTGTGATTTCATCCTGGCTGATCTGATTTCTTATCTCAAATTCCAGCCCAGATCCTGCAGCCAGTTCTCTGAGGAGAGTATCCGCACCGGAAAGAAGTAGGGGGTTTGCATCGCCTGGAGAAATCAGAACGACCCGGTCAGGTGCATTTGTTGGCGTGGGTTGGTTGGATATTTCATTTCCGGTTTCTGGTGCGGGGGTAACAGAAGAGGTGGTCTCGCAGGAGACGATCAACAGGGAAAAAACAAAAAAGATAATTGCTCCGGAGAATAATGTACGCCTATTTGTTTTTGGCATACGCGATATTTTACTCTAACATGCTGTATGGGTTATAATAGCGCGCATGCCAGAACCTTTATACAGTTCGGTATAATAATAATAAAATAGAAAATCAATCAAAACCGGGGTGACAACCTAACGGTTTTGTTTCTTAAAAACCCAATTCAAGGAGAATGATATGCCTGTAAGTTTTGGAACCGATGGGTGGCGAGCAGTAATCTCGGAAACATTTACATTTCATAATTTAAGAATGGTTACGCAAGCGATTGCCGATGCGGTTGCTTCTGAGGGTTGGCTGAATGGGCTGGATATAGCACCTGAACCAGACCCAAAGAAAATGGTGGTGGGATTTGACACCCGATTTTTATCAGACCGGTATGCAAAGGAAGCAGCCCGGGTTCTGGCAGCCAACGGATTCAGTGTTTTCCTCTGCCAGGCGGATGCGCCTACTCCTGTTATTTCCTATGCGGTGAAGAAAATGAATGCCATTGGCGGGATAATGATTACGGCTTCCCATAATGCCCCTCGATATAACGGTGTAAAACTGAAAGCTGCATACGGCGGCTCTGCCCTGCCTGAATTATGCAGGAAAGTGGAAGTATATTTGAACGACAATGAATCCCTCGGCCGCGGACCCAACCTGATCGAATTTGACATTGCCAGGGAAAAAGGATTGATTACACGTTTCAACCCACTTCCGGATTACTATGAACATCTACGTACATTGATAAATCTGGATATTATCGCTGATAATCCCCAATATATTGTCGTCGATTCCATGTATGGCGCGGGCCGGGGCGTGATCAGGGGGCTGCTGGATGGAACAGGCTGCGAAGTGCATGAAATCAGGCATGAACTGAATCCGGGTTTTGGCGGGGTGCATCCGGAACCAATCGGGAAATATCTCAATGCCCTGTCCGGTGCAATTTGCATGGGAAAAGGCAGCATTGGACTTGCTACCGATGGTGATGCGGATCGAATCGGGGCTATGGATGAGCGCGGGGTGTTTGTTGACCCGCACAAAATTATGTCGCTCTGTCTCCGTTACCTTACCGAAAAGAGGAAAATGACTGGCGCAGTTGTTCGGACAGTCTCTACAACACACATGATTGACTTGATAGCCAGGAAATACAATCTCGAAGTCCATGAAACCCCGGTTGGATTCAACCACATCGCTGATTACATGCTCAGAGATGATATCCTGATAGGCGGAGAGGAATCTGGCGGCATTTCATTTAAAGGGAATATACCTGAGGGTGACGGTATCTTACTGGGTTTGTTGATGGTTGAAATCATTGCCGAAGCGAAAGCGACACTTTCAGAACTCGTTGCGAATTTATTGGAAGAGTACGGTCCAGCTCACTACGCGAGGAGGGACCAAAGACTTAAGAGACCCATTGCGAAAGAAAAAATGGTTGACATTCTAGTAAATCAGGCGCCCAAGGAGATTGGAGGCGAGAATGTTTCTGAAGTTTCTACTCGGGATGGAGTCAAATATATTTTGGATGATAATTCCTGGCTGCTAATCCGGCCGTCCGGTACAGAACCTGTGTTAAGAATCTATGCAGAGGGCCGAACGGAAGACATGGTGAATTCCCTGCTCGCTTACGGTGAAGCAGTGGCATCAAAAACCGTTTGAAGACTGAATTCCATTTAAGGTCTCGTGATTCCATCTAAGATGGGATTTCTATTCCTGAAACTAATTTATAGAATTCATCAATAATTTCAAGGAATTCCTGAGGGAGCCTGTTTCTGACTTCCTTTACGATTTGTTCAGGAACAGAGCCATAATAGGCTTCAGCAATGGAACCGGTAATACAGGCAAGCGTATCCGCATCTCCTCCTAGAGATACAGCAATTCTCACTGCATCCTCATAGTTTTCAGATTCGAGAAAGGAAATGATTGCTTCAGGGACTGTGCCCATACAGGAAACATCAAAATGGTAATTGGGTCGAATCTCCTTGATTTTTCTAGATAAATCATAAGCGAATTTTGAACTGATCTCTTTTTTTATCTTTTCTTTTGAAGCGCCTTGATTTGCGAGAAATACGGCGTAAGCGGTGGCTTGCGCTCCTTTTATGCCTTCAGGGTGGTTATGGGTAACGACTGCGAAATCACGCGCATTTTTTAATACAATCTCAGGATCCGGGAAGTACATTCCGATAGAACTTGTGCGCATGGCGGAACCATTTCCCCAGGAATTGTACGGGTTTGGATTATCTGAGAAAGCCCAGCGGATAAAAGAACCGCCGTAACCCCTTTCCGGGTAGCGCCTTGTGTATGATTTAAATGTTTCAACGATGATTCGGTCATGAATTAATGCATCAGCAACGGCAATTGTCAGTACGGTATCATCGGTGAATGTGCTATTTTCCGAAAATAGGGGAAATTCATATTCTTTGAAGTTCGCAAATTCATAGGGAGATCCAATAATATCCCCGGCAATTGCCCCTAACATTTCCTCTCTACTCGGCTATTCAGGTGTTTGCGTCAATTGAAATTCAGCAACGGATGTCAGCATAACCGATATGGTTGCGGTCCTCATTTTCAGCGGATTATCTGACTCTGTCGGCTTATTTTCAAACTCAACATTTGGACCGGCTTCATCCACGCTTCTCGTTTCTTCGGACTGTGCGGTTGCTGTTTTGCCGGCGCTGATAATGGCTTCTGCTTCAAGATTCAGCAAGTGCTGCCTGAATAAGACGAACCCGTACAAACCAAGAAAGAGAAGTGTTGAAATAATCATCAACCGAAATATGCAGCTTCTTCTCTTTGAATTTCGTTTTATGGATTTAATGTCTTCTTCAAGAATCTCAGATAATGTATTGTCTTTTTGATTTTTTTCCATTCACCCTCACGGATTTGTTTGCCCGTCTTCGTTTTTGTGGGATAAAGGTGTAAATCCCTTTGGTAATTCGTCTAAAGAGTTTGATTCGGTTTCTGTTTTTCTGGGTTCCCGATCAGGATGGGATTCCTTTTCATCCAACGTGTGTTCCGTTTTGACTGCATTTTTTATTAGTGGCGGCTCAGGTATTGAATTTTTTACACTTTGCTTTTTGCGAGAAATTTTTCTTAGTTTTTTCTTCTCACCAAGCTTGCTTGCATTTTCTTTATTTGAAAATAATGCTTCCTGCTGCCATTGATCGTTCTGTTCTTCTAACTCTTCATCTGCTTTTCTTAATTCTCTAACCCGCGAAAGCCAATCAGGTATCTCCTCTGCGGTTTCAGGATTATTTGATGTTGCCTTGGTATCGGCTGCCTGCTTTTCATAACCAGCCCTAGATTGCTGCTGGTCTTCCTGATATTCTTGTTTCTTCTCGAATTTTGTCTGGCAGTACCAGCATTTGACAGCTTCGCTTAAATTCGCCCGCCCGCATTTGGGACAAATGATTTCTTCCATTTGATAATAGGATTTATCGGTTTTTTACAGTATAGCATAGGTAAATGATCGTAATATTGTGCGCACTAATTTTTATCGGAGTTTGATTTTACTTTTTCAAAGAAAGCAAGGCGTTCACTTTCTTTCTGCTTGCTGTCTATGTATCTGCCAAGAAAATCTCTGGAAACTCTTTTTCCCCTCATCCTGTATACAAAGTTATGGATTTCTTCCCCGTAATTTACCAAATTATCCGGCGAGTTGGGTATTTTTAATATTTTTTCATTTTTGATATGTTTGAGATCAGAATCTGTATACGGAAGGATGCAGGGGATTCCCCGGGCAAGGCAGTCCCGAATTTTCAATGGTGAGGCTTCTTCCATGCCTTTTCTATGAAGGCCCATGGTTCCAATAGCAGCGTCTGCCTGTGCAAGGATTTTTTCGAATTCCTCATCTTCCCGGTAGCCGTGCAGTATAAGATTCGATGGAGGTCTTCTTTTTCCTGGGATCTCATCATATCCAACAATATCAACCTCGATATCTGGAAAATCCTCGGCGAATTGAACCAGCTTATCCACTCCCTGCCATTCGAGTCCCGGGGTTCCTATAAAGAGCAATCGGGGAACGGTATTGTTTGGTGCTGAATGAAAAGGAGTGGACGATAATTCAATGCTGTTGGGAACAACGCAAGAGAGTTTTTTAAACTTGGTAAATGCTTTTAATTTTGAGAGTTCATCTGTTGTGAAAACCAGTCCGCTTGAATGACCCAATGTTATCCACCGCGTGAGGCGATTGTAAGCATTCAGAACAGGACCCAGCATGCGATGTTCCAGCACATCATTGGTATTGATTTCGAGAATATAGGGAGCAATGCCAGCCAATTGCTGGATTGGATACACATACATTGCCCAACGAAGGTATATGATATCAGGTTTGAAATTATTTACAGCATGAATCAGGGAAATAGCCGCTTTGATTCTGCTAGCTTCGGTTTTTATTCTTCCGCTTAGTCCGGATTCAACGAAGAAAAAAAAACGTTCCCCCTCAATTAATGGCTCCGCAGGGGGCGACTGGTGCATATGAGAGAAAAAACAAACTTCATGACCGAGGTTTCTCCACGCATTAATCTGTCTCTCCATCTTTTTACCGATGCTGCTGGACTTTGTCCGCGGCCAGTGCAAATTGATATATGCGATTTTCATGGATGAACCGGTTTCTCTAAGACCTCCCGGAAAAGTTCCTCATATGATTCAATGGACTTGTCCAGTTCGAATTGATCGGCCCATTTTCGGCTCTCAGCTCTGAATTCCTTTAGGAGGTCAGGTTCATTGATAAGGGTTCTTAAAGCTTTTTTGTATCCGTTATCATTTCCTGTTTGGACAAGGAATCCATTTTTTCCTTCCTTTACCAGGTCGGGGCAGCTGCCGATTTCTGGAAGTACCAATGCCAAACCCATTGCCAGCCCCTCAAGCCCTGCCATTGGCATTCCTTCCCTTAGCGACGGGAGGAAAAGAATGTCGCTCTGCGACATATATCTCTTGACATCCTCAGGGCTGATCCAGCCGGTTAAAGTGAAGCGGTCCTTCAGCTGGTTCTGCTTGATAATTGATTTCACTCTTTCCATCTGGGTGCCATCACCGATCATTGTGCAGTGCCAGGCAAGGTCTGTCAATCGTTTCAGGATTTTTGGTACGGCAACGGCATTCTTTTCCGGGGAAAAGCGTCCGATATAAAGGATCTCCGGTGGTGTGTCACGATCAAATTTGCCGGGCTGATATTCCTTTGTTCTTATGCCATTTGGAATAACCTTTATTTCTACAGGGTAGTGTTCCTTTGCTAACCTTTGCGTGTCAGAACTCACAGCCGTTACTGCGCGCGCATGTTTCCAGATCAATTTACTGAAGGGCAGAATATACCGAAACCACCCCGCAGTTTTTTCAGGCGCCCCGCCAGGCACATCCCCTCCGTGGGCTGTCAAAATATATGGAATCCGATAAATGGAAGAAAGGGCGAAAGCGGTTACCCCGGCGGGTACCGCAAAGTGAGCGTGAATCAGGTCAGGATTCCAGCTTTTAATAATCCCGCACCCTCTCCCGATGCTTTTTTGGACAAAAACTCGCATGGTACGGAAGCCAGCCCGGTATGCTTCCATTCGCCCTGAAGGCAGCCGTTCAATAATTAGATTCTCGCAATTCTCTATCCGGGGTAAATCTGCGTAATGCGCTGTCAGAATATGAACCGGATGGCCCCGATTTGCTAATCCTTCACAAATTCCCCGGACGACGCGGCCTCCGCCCCCCCCAATAGGGGGATATTCATGGGATATGACCAAAATTTTCATTGATAGATTTAAAAACTGTTTCAAGCAGTTGAATGGATTATTTCCTTCACCGTGTAAACCGGTTTGTTCTGTGATTCATGGTAAGTGCGCACAAGCAGTTCCGCGATCAGGCCCATTAAAATTGACTGGAATCCCATAATGGAAATCATAACGGAGATGATAAACAATGGGGATGTGAAGGGGGAGATAGCATATAAAATTCTGCGGATTGCAAGGACAAGAATAGTAATAAAACTGAATATGATCAATATAAGCCCTGTTCCACCAAAGAGATAAATCGGTTTATTGGAAAAACTGGTAAGGAACTTGACTGTGAAAAGGTCCAAAATAACCTTAAAAGTCCGCTCCAGCCCATACTTCGCCTTACCATATTTTCTCTTGTGGTGGCGCACCTTCACTTCCGTAATTCTGGCGCCAACAGAGCTGGCGTAAACGGGGATAAAACGATGCATTTCCCCATATAACCGAAAACCGGTGATCACTTCACGGCAATATGCTTTGAGAGTGCATCCGTAATCGTGTAAGCGCACTCCTGTTACGAGTGATATGAGGGAATTGGCTATTTTCGACGGGAGAGTGCGGGTGAGGAAATTATCCTGGCGATCATATCTCCATCCGCTTACAACATCATATCCTTCCTGAACCTTTTTCACCAGGAGAGGAATATCTGCAGGATCGTTCTGCATGTCCGCATCGATAAGGACAATAATGTCACCATGGGAATGGTCAATGCCAGCGGCAATCGCAGAGGTCTGCCCAAAATTTCTACGAAGCACCACGGCACGAACCTGCTCGGGGTTTTCCGAGACAATTGTCTTGATTTTGGCCAAACTCTTGTCTTTACTGCCGTCATCCACAAAAATCAGTTCCCAATCTAGACCGAGCGGCTGTACCGATCTCTTAATTGCATCAAATAGGTTGGGGATACTTTCTTCTTCGTTGAATACAGGGACAATTATTGACAGCATCAAATTAGTTTCCTGAAATTAAATAAAATTGATATTGGCTCATATAACTTTTTTGCATCCAAATTTGTCAATGGTAAGAAATCGATGGACTGATTAATTATAAATATGATTGTCAAAAACCTAACCAGATTCCTTTTCACTGCCAGACCTGAATTTCTGATAAACCCAGTCAAATATCAGTCCACCGAACAAGATGATTCCTCCGATGATAATCAACAGCCGTATCATAGGCCAAAAATCCATGCGCTTAAAAACGCCGAAATACCTGCTGAGATACCAGTGAATAAAGAAACCGGTATAAATCATTTCAAGGAGAACAATTCTCCATAGCCAAGGCGATTTTCTTTTTTGTGTTTCAAAAATTGCCCAGCTTCCCAAAAGCGCATACCAGATGAACAAAATTGAGCGGTAGCGGGGATTATCCCACTGGTCGCCCCCAGCCCTTGCAGACGAGATAACTGTCCATATTGCAACTATTGCCATAAATAAGAATATGATGCCCTTTTTTTCAATTTTTTTGGTTCTCCATACGAGAATGGAGGAAGTCAACAGAGTTGGCAAAAGCGCGTACCATCCGAGTGCGCGGAATATTGAAATCGCGCGCATGATGGGTATGCCCGGATACACAATCGTTGCGGGAAGCACCGGTTGGAGAATACCGTAAGCAACAATAAAGGGCGTGCGAAATCTTTTCCCAATGAGTTCGAGCTCCCATTGAATCCGACCGGAGGCACTTTCCATTAAATAAAGATCCCAAATAGAACTGTCAACAAACCAGCCCCAGCTTGCAAAAAGCCCCGCACCTAATATGATGAGAAGAAATAACAAACTCAAAAAACGCAATCTGTTGGAAAGTTTCGGCCCCAAATAAACCAGCCAATAATACAGGAAGGCGGTGAATATGATTGCCCCCGCGGCTTTTACGGAAATAAACACGAGACCAATAACGCATAAAATGGAAGCGGTGATTGAAGATTTCTTGTTGTCCGCCCATCTGAAAAGACTCCATAACAATAAAGCGGATAATCCAATTAGGATGGGTTCCCGCATCTGGGATGCTCCCAGGATAACGCTTTCCGGGTAAAGGACATATATCCAGCTGCATATATCTGCGATCCTGTTTCCCCATTGTTTGCGGATGATACTGTCGAAGAAGGGTAAGCCGAGAGCGGAAAAGAATGCGGTGAGGATTACGATCAGTAATGGGCGGTGGCTGTATGGACTGAACACTCTATAGAGCGCTGCGCTCAGAGAAAGTAATCCGCCATACTGGTCTGAATAAAATTCATCCCGAAAGGCACAGGTTAGCGATGACCCGGATGAAGCCAGTTCCCAGGCATCTGTATCCCTCTGGAAGGCATCCAGGTAGAGGTAGCCGTAGTTAGGGGGTTCCTCATCATAGCCAAAAACCGGCAATGAAAGAAACAGCAGGATTCCAATAAGGATCCGAATTCC
>CAYPPV010000022.1:0-13834 GCA_964412705.1 uncultured Pelolinea sp.
AGGTGGTTCGGTCCCAGGAGGCCGGGTCTGGAGGCCACATGGATGTGCGGAACCTGCAAAGTTTCAAATTCCTGGAGCGTGTGAGCGCGCCCTGCGGCGGGTGTGATGTCATGGTTGCCGAGGATAAGAACGGTTTCAATGCCTGCATTAGAGAGCTGCATCATCCGTTCACCCCATTCACGCTGGTAGGTAGGGGCAGGCGAACGGTCCCGGTATGCGTCGCCGGAAAAAACGACCAGGTCAACCCTTTCGTCTACTGCTGAGTTGATGATTACATCCAAAGAATTCAGAAAATCGACCACGCGCAGCGGAAGACCGCTCTCGGCGTCCCTCCTGCCCTGGCGGGCAAAGTCAATGTGGGCGTCTGCAAAGTGGAGCAGTTTGATATTAGGGGATGTTTTTATTACCATGCTAATTTATTTTAACGCCTGGACTTGAGATTTTCTAATTTTCTTTTAATAAATATTTTATCCACCTGAAAAAATTATCTATAGTATATTTATACAGGAAAGGAGAACTATGTTTCCGATAAGAGATACAGTGCGCTCCCGATCGTTTCCATTTTTCAATTGGGTTATTATTATTTTGAACGTGCTGGTTTTCTTTTTCCAGTCCAATCTGTCCATGTCCGGGCTTGAAAATTTTGTTGGAAATTTCGGTATTGTTCCATCGAAAATTGATCCGGGAAATCCCCTCACCTGGTATCCCTTCCTGACTCATATGTGGCTGCATGGATCGCTCTATCATATCCTCAGCAATATGTGGATTCTGCTCATTTTTGGCGATAATGTGGAGGACAGGCTGGGTTCTTTCCGCTACATCCTTTTTTACCTGCTGGGCGGAATCGCGGCGGGAGTGGCACAGTATGTAGTATCGGTGTATTTTGGCCAGGGACAGGATATCCCTGCTCTTGGCGCGAGCGGCGCGATAGCCGCAGTCATGGGCGCATACCTCCTCTTTTTCCCCCGCTCAAGGGTGGTCACATTTGTCCCGATTTTTCTGTTCGGCTGGTTTGCGAATATCCCCTCTGCTTTTTACCTGGGAGTCTGGTTTGTATCCCAGCTGCTCAGCGGGCTGGTGCAACTTTCCACGCAGCAAGGTGTCATTGCGGGCGGGGTGGCCTGGTGGGCCCACATCGGGGGTTTCCTGTTTGGCCTGCTGTTTGCAAAACCTTTCTGTGCAGGGCGCCGCCTGCGCAGGGAATATGTGGATGAATATTTTCCCTGGTAGCTATTTCAATTCTTGAGAATTTTATTGGAGGAAAAAATGGAGTTTATCAATATCATCTGGATCGTTTTCATGATTGCTTCTGTTGCCCCGATGGTCAAACAGAATGTCCTTGAGGCGGCACGGCTGCGCCTGATGCGCAAGATTGAGGAAGACCGCGGCTCACGGGTTATCGCGCTAATTCACAGGCAAGAGAGCTTTTCGTTTCTTGGCGTACCCATTGCACGCTATATAGACATCCAGGATTCGGAAGAGGTGTTGCGGGCAATTAAGCTCACTGATGATGATATTCCCATTGATCTGATATTGCATACGCCGGGCGGTCTCGTTCTTGCCTCTGAACAAGTCGCTGCGGCCCTATCGAAGCGTAAGGGCAAGGTATCAGTAATAATTCCCCATTATGCCATGTCAGGCGGTACGCTCATCGCATTAGCGGCGGACGAGGTTATCATGGACGAATATGCCGTCCTCGGACCGGTGGATCCGCAGGTGGGCAAGTACCCTGCCATTTCCATATTAAATGTTCTGGAGCAGAAGCCACCCAAAGATATCGATGACGAAACCTTCATCATGGCGGATATCTCACGTAAAGCAGTACAGCAGATTAAAAACACCATCGTGCGCATTGCCGCACCACAATATTCCGAGAAGAAGGCAAAGGAACTGGCGGAAAAACTTGCCAGCGGGGAATGGACGCATGATTACCCCATCAGCTTTGAGCAGGCAAAAGAGCTGGGCATCAAGGTCAGCCCGGATGTCCCTGAAGAGGTTTACAAGTTGATGAACCTGTACCCGCAGGCCAATCCACGGCGGCCATCGGTAGAGTTCATCCCCTCACCATACGAAGAGAAACCGGGCTCCAAGGACAGAAGAAGCTCCGATTTTGTTAACGGGTAGCAGATATTATTTGATATTTCAAGCTTGATTTGGGTGGATCAGATTGGTATTTATGTCAAGATCCAAATTTGGGCATTTCCAATTCTTTTTTTGAAGGAAGCTCAAACTTCGGAAATTCTCATGAAAGCTTCCGGTATATTTTTTTTGAGCGCACCAATTTGCAAGAGAAAAATTCATTATGATGGGATTCTCTACAAGGAAAAAATGACATCTTGGAAACGCATGATCAATAATTTGACACCTATCATGAAAAGAAACTATAATTTCAGCGGCGTGATAAAAAGAAAAATTGCCCTGTTATTAATGGCGGCTGCAGTGTTTGCCGGTTGTGCGCCTGAGCCGCAGCCAACCCCCATCCCCGAACTTGTTCGGGAACAGGCCTCACCTGCCGCGCCCACTCTGACCCCAGCACCAACAGAGGTATCCTGCAGTTTGCCCCAACCCGGACCTGAAGAATGGCCGGTGGTTGTATGCCAGACATTTGATGAGGGCAGCGGCATCCTGCCGGAGGAAGAGCAGAACAATGAATTCGCGTTCTACACTGCGGGTGCTGTCGAAGGTGAGTACAGCGTCGATTACATCGGCAGGCTTTTCGAAGGCTATACCCGCTCGGCCCTCACATTTTTTAACATCGGCAATATGGATAAATTTGCCATCTCGGTGGACGGGACAATTCTCAGCGGGTCTACAGAAACGAGTTGGGGTGTGGCCTTTGGTTCGGATGAGAATTATTCTGGTTTTTATCTCTTCACCATCTTTAATGACAATTCCTTTATTCTTGAAGAATTTCTGAACGGCGAGTACGAAACCCTCATTCCCCGCACCCTGACGCCGGTCATTAAATACCGTGAAGCCAATAATTTGACTGTCACTTCCCAATCTAACAACTACGTCTTTTCCATTAATGGGATTGAAGTGGGCTCATACCAGGGTGAGTCGCCCGCCGGCGACCTGGTGATGCTGGCTGTCAGCGCTTTTGAGGGCTCCAATGCCACTTTCTTGATTGACAACCTGGTCGTGAAGTCTCCTTCTTTCTAAAAATACCCCACTCCTGGCTGATAACCGAAAAATATACTCGTAATTAGCGCTTGACAGGATTGGAAAGTTTGTTCTATAATAGAACAAATATCCTAAATACTGGAGGTATGCCGTGAACCTGACCGATTCTCAAAAATTATCTAAATTAACTTTCAATGCCTTCAAAAAAATACAGGGATTGAACGTATGGATGCTGGTGTTAATCGCATCGCTAGGCGCATTTGAGTATTTCAGCTTTAGCACAACCAGCTTTGCTCTGCGTGACATGATGGGCATACAGGGTTCCGGGCCGCTTTCCTGGTCAATGGTCCTATCGCTTGCATTTTGTGCGGTGGATATTACTGGGATTACTTGCTTATTATGGAATGATCTACAATCAGAATCATACTCCCGTAGGGGCTGGTATATTCTCGGTGCGTGGGTGGTGGCAGCAGCCATGAATACCGGCCTCACATGGTGGGGGGTGAGCGTAGCTGTATTCAACACACCGGTTGAAAATGCCCTTTTTATCGATCCAATGATATTTGTCAAAGCCGTACCGGTGATTGTAGCAGTGATGGTCTGGGTGATCAGGGTGCTGATCATTGGCGCGCTTGTTTCTTCCTTTGACAGCAAATCTCCACCTGGAAAGAAAGAGCCTGCGTACGCAAGGAATCAAGACTTTGGTTTCGATAGAACCAGCGCCCGCGTGCCAGCCGGATATCAGCCTATTAATGGAGAGTTAAGGTCGGAAGTATAATGGAAAATTCAATAATCTGTAAGCAAGACGCTGGGTTAGTATCCGGGGTTTTTTAAAGATTTTCAAAAAATTCCATTCCATCGGGTTATTTCAATGCAAAATCTGTTAAACTTTAGGGAAATTAGATTCTTGGAAAAAGACCAAAGGAGCCAATCATGGAAAAGAAATTAACCCGCGATACTGTTTTTTATGCTTTTTCCCCGAACCTTGAACCCGCCATGCGGGTGGAGCAAGGCGAAGAATTTGTTTTGGAGACGCATGACTGCTTCTCCGGACAGCTGAAATCTGAAGATGATCTCCTGGATGTGCTGGACTGGGACCGGGTGAATCCTGCTACCGGGCCGGTTTACATTGAAGGAGTCGAACCCGAGGACGTGCTGCGTGTGGATATTCTCAAACTGCGCGTGGTCGGCCATTCCACCATGGTAACCGTCCCCAATGAAGGCGTGCTGGGAGACTGCATATCCGAGATGGAAACAGCTGTCCTGGAATACAAGGAAGATAAGGTGATATTCCGGGACAAGATATCCATTCCCATGAATCCCATGATTGGAGTGATTGGCATCGCCCCTGCAGAGGGGAAAGTGCCCAATGGTGAACCGGCTGCGCACGGCGGCAATATGGACTGCACGCTCATCACCGAGGGTGCGAGTGTTTATTTCACAGCACGTGTGCCTGGGGCATTGTTCGGGTGCGGAGACTTTCATGCAGTTATGGGGGATGGTGAGATTGTCATCTGCGGCGCGGAATCGCCGGGCGAGGTACGGCTGAGAGCCCAGGTGATTCCGGAGTTAAAAGGCCTGCCCACACCCTTTATTGAAACGCCTGATCTCTTTGCGGCAGTCACATCGGCGGGATCACTTGACCTGGCCGGAAGCGGCGCAACCCACAATATGGCTGACTTTCTGACTAATTTTGCTTCCCTCCCAATCAATGACGCGGGCTTATTGATGAGCCTGGTCGGCCAGCTGAAGGTCTGCCAGGTGGTGGACCCACAGAAAACGGCGCGCTTTGAGTTCCCGAAATGGGTATTAGATGAGTATGGATTCTCAATGCCAGAATAGTAAATGTTACTGTGTATGAATGAAAACCGCCGGATTAGACCCGGCGGTTTTTTGTGTTGGGTTATTTTCAATTTATTTTAGTTATTCACCAGGGATGTCGCAGGGGAATTCTGGATTACCCGTCCACTTATACCCGCAGTATTCGCAGCATGCTGCGTCATCAATGAAGGTATAGTTTATATAATCATCGCAGTTACATGGTGGAGGCGGTGGTTCAGTCGGTTTCGGTGTAGGTTCAGGTGTGGGTTCGGGCACATAGCAGACCCCGGGCTCATTTCCAGTGGCTTCAAAGCCGAATGGAAGGCGGCAGGTATTATCCGTCAAATACAGGTCTTTCAATGGATAATCAGATGTCCCTCCAATGGGCGATCCTGCCTGGGAAAGCGTGTAGAAATCATTGTAATCAAACTGGGTTGGATCTTTCAGGCCATCATCCGCCCAACCGTTCCACATGAACGTGGATGCGTTGTTGATAACGGATTTTTTGAGTGCCAGCTGAATAATGGTGGCGTCCGCCGGGTCTACGCGCTTCCAGGCCATATCCGGGTCGGATAGATTCTGTGGTGAGAAGACCGTATTCTCATAACTGTTCCCGCTGTACCCCGGCGCATCTCCGAGCAGGGGGCGCGTGCCGCCAACATCCTTGTTGGCATCCTGGTAGATATATACTTCGCTGATGTTCCACTCCGTGGTCCCATCTCCTGAAGCCCAGATTAGAAAGTCTCCGCGCCCGTTCCGGTTCAGATCAATTTCCACGCCGTAGGTAGCTGACAGCATGCTGTTTTCAGGGTTGAGCCCGCTCAGATGAATCAGGAAATAATAGAAATTGTCATCCTGGCTTAGCTCCACACGGATAATATCCACATCCGGCCGATAGTCCATCTGCTGGGATGTGAAAGGCCGCTCCAGCAGATTCTGGTTTAGGTAATCGCCCCCGTTTGCGCGCTTTTGACCGGCTGTGCTGGATGAATTGGTATCCATCCACCACTGGGAAACCCAACCCGGCTGGCCGGGCGTTATGGTATGGATAATCTCGACCGTTGAGGTGGGTTCTTCGGCTACAGGTTCTGCTGGTTCTGCTTCTGCCGGCAGCTGTTCTGCATCTATGGTCTGCTGGACATAGATGGCCTGCAGGGTCTGCTCGGCTTCCGACTGCCCGCCAAAGCTGATGCCGCAGGCCAGAGTTATGAATAAAAGCGCCAAGATGAAAATAAAAACGCCCTTCCTTGCTTTCATAGGTCCCTCGCTTTCTTCTAAATAAATGACTACCTTTTATTATACAGAAGATTGCAGCCAGAAAGACAATTCTTTTATTGAATTAAACCAAACATATTCTGAAAATGAAAAAATTAAAGACGGGATTTTTTTAGACTTCTTTTCCTAAATTGTTATAGGACCGAATCAAATCAAGCGGTTTTTTCTGTGAATAAGGTATTTTTCCCTCATCTTTCGCATACCCCACTCCAATTAGGATAATTGGCCGTTCATAGGGCTTGAGATTCAGCTTTTTCTTCATTTTGCTTTCCAGCAGGCCGAAATCTGGCCAGTTGATTACCACGGAACTCAGCCCCAATGTTTCCAGAGCGTACATGAATGCCATGGCGGAGAGGGAGGCGTCAATGTAAATGGTATGCCGGTCACGCGAGGAGAAATAGTTGCTCAGGTCGCCGATCAGCACAACGACCATCGGCAGGTTATCTGCGTAGCCCGATGTGCCGAAGGGCAGGTTAGCAATCTCTTTTACCAGTGAAGGGTCATCAAAAATGCGGTATTCAAACGGTTGCCGGTTGCAGGCACTGGGTGCGAGCGTTGCGGCCAGCAGCGCCTTGTCAATTTCCTCGCGAGGTACCTTGATGTCCTTGTACCAGCGTACTGAACGGCGCTTGCGGGATAAATCCATCAATTCATCATAGGTGGGAACCTTGATTTCCGAACGCTGTCTGCTTTCGTATGGCGCAAACCGGCTGTCTTTCACTGTCTGGGCAGGTTTTGGAAGGGATTCAAATTTGGCTTTCATTTTGCTGATCAAAGGATGGGAGACATCCACTGAGCCAAAGTATTCGTCAAGCACGTCATGCGTCCACTGCAGCTCACCTGGCTCTAGGCTGGACAGCCCGGCCTTCTCCAGGATCATTGCGTAATTTTCTACCGTCTCTTCAATATAATCCAGCGCGAACACATCCCGGCGGTTCTCCATGATCAAACCTTTTTCCAGGCGGTGGATATTGCGGCGTATGAGGACATTGGATTTTCTTGCATCCAGTATTCTGCGCTGATATTCATACATAGCTGTGGTGAAAGCGAAAATCTCACGATCGAAAACGCGGCTGAAGATGAAGTGGTACGGGATCGCGAAAATTTTGCTGAGGGACAGCACCCTGTATTTAAACAGCTGGAGCCTGTTTATGGTCTTCCGAATAAAGGGAACTGCAAGGATTTTTTTGATGCTTCTTTTGATTTTATTGAGATTCATGACCTTTAAGATACCAGATTTATTCTAATTTGGATACAGTGATCGAAATCCTTACCCGGCAGACGCAGTTCAATTAATTAGAGATAAGGAGGATGAACAGGGCTGCTGGGCGCATGAATATGATTATGCGGGGAAAATCCGGTGTGGTTTTGGAGAAAAGAAGCAGCCGAATCCTTGGGTGACCATGCGGGCTCTGCAGGTTCTGAAAAAAGTTGATAAATAGAAATGAAGTTGATTTAATAAATTTGTTTACCGAAACCCGAACAAACTATTGAAAAAAGGGAATAACGGGGGATTAGTGAGAGGGAATAATCACTGTTGTTGACGATTGCCTCCGCAGCCAATCCCCCGCTTTTAATGGCAGGGCGGATGCCTTCACCCATGTCGAGTGTCGCAAGGCCAACAGCATCTCCCACAATCAACGCGTTTCCGTTCCTCATGACCGGTTTTTTCTGGCGCAGATAGTAGCTGTGCCCTTTCGGGTGAAAAATATGGTTTTTCACAAGTCCCTCCTTTTCCAATTTGCCTGTGAATTGGCCCCAGTATTCTTTCAAACTTATGCCTTTTTCCTTCAGCTTCGCGGATTTTCCACCAATACCGATATTCAAAAATTTGTTTTCTTTGGGAACATACCACGCATAACCCGGCAGCCCGTTTTCAAAAAACCAGAGGCGGCATTGGCTGTCTTCAATGTCATATGCAAATTCTTCTTCCATCGCGATGATAAGAGAATCACTGGATCGGGGGCTGATATTCCTGAAAAAGGATTGGTAAACGGGACAGTTGGTCCCCCCGGCGCCAACAATGAATTTGCAGGCATATTTTCCGTCGATGATGTAACGGTCTCTTTTCTGCTGAATGGTTTGCACACGATGCTGTTCAAAGGGTGCGCCGCTCTGGCTAAGCAGCCAGGCGTCAAATTCGCTTCTCCTCACGGCGGACTGTTGAACGCGGATTTCTTTTTGAAATTTTGGGAAAGAAACATGAAAGGAATGAAAAACGGTTAATCCGTATGGATAATCTATATCTGGTATCCCCAAATCTGTAAGGACTTCCGGGGTAATCCATCCCGCACACAATTTTTCTCTCGGGAAGGCATATTGGTCTAGGATCAAGGTGTCAACATGATGCTGTTCCAGGCGCAGTGCGCAGGAACTGCCCGCCGGTCCGCCGCCGACAATGATTACTTCTTTTTCAATCATCAACCCGAATCAGGAAAACCTGCAGTCCGGTTGAGGTGTTCCCGGACGCGTCATCACAATCTGCCAGAGCTGTTGGTGCCGGGATCTGAAGCCGCCTGCGCTGCTGAGTAGATAATATCGCCACATGCGGTAAAAACGTTCGCTGTATTTTGTTTTCAACCGTGGCCAGGCTTTTTCAAAATTGGCATGCCATGCCATTAGGGTCTTATCGTAATAAGGACCGAAATTATGCCAGTCCTCCACGACAAAAATGCCCTCCATGGCAGTTGCCAGCTGGGCGATGGAGGGCAGGATCCCGTTCGGAAAAATATACTTGTTTGTCCACGGATCGCTTGAGCCCCTGCTTATGTTTCTGCCAATGGTATGCACAAATGCGATTCCGCCTTCTTTCAGGCATCTGTTAGCGGTTTCCATATACGTTCGGTAGTTCTTGGTGCCTACATGCTCCATGATGCCTATAGATATAACTGCATCATACTTCCCTTCCACTTCACGGTAATCCTGAAGCCGCAGCTCAACCGGCAGACCTTTGCAGAGCTTCATGCCCAAAGCTACTTGCTCCCTGGATACGGTTACACCGACCACCTCCGCTCCGTATTTTTCCGCGGCGTATTTGGCGAAGCTTCCCCATCCGCACCCCAGATCCAGAATCCGCATGCCAGGTTTAAGATTAATTTTTCTGCAGACTAATTCTAGTTTGGCTTCCTGGGCATCGTCCAGGTTATTTGCTGTTTTCCAGTATCCGCAGGTATAGTTCAGTCTTTTGTCAAGCATGGCAGTATAGAGATCATTACCGAGATCGTAGTGCTTTTCACCTACCTCATACGCCCGTGAAGGAGCCTGAAGATTCAGCAAACGGGATCGAAGGGCATGCAGCAGGATTTTCCAGTTTCCCCTGACTTTTTTGTCAAGTTCTGCAGACAGGACGCGGGTGATGAATGCATCAATCGCTTCGCAATCCCACCAGCCGTCCATATAGGATTCTCCCAAGCCGAGCGAAGTTTCACTTAGAACCCGGTCGAAAAATTTGGGATTGTGAACATTGATATCCCAGGGATTTCCGCCGTTCACCTCGACTCCGGCTGGTTCAAGAAGTTCGCGTATGATCGTCTCTGATTTTGTTTTCTCCATCATTTCCCTCTTTTCTACACATTTATTCTATAATGATTTTTATCCTGATTCTGATCTTGGTTTTTAAAAAAACAGGATGCACTCTTATTCATTCCTATAAACACAGTTGATCACATATGGTTATTATCAGACATAAGCAAATCTCCTAGCGAATGGAATGGCACAAATATTACTTGGGTAGTTTCTGTGAACCAGATTTTCCGAATTGGTGACCGGTAATGGAGTAATTTAGTGGAAAAGGGTAAGTGAAATAACAAATGTTCTAAACTATGACCGATTTACCTTCCATGGAACGGCGGGCGAGATTAAGTTTTTTCTTCAATGATTCCTTCCGCAGGGCTGTGGCGGTGCCGACAGCAAGCCGAATTTTCCGGACCGCATGCCTGCTGTTATATGTTTCGATATGTCTTTTAATGCGGTTGAGGACATTTCTGGTAATTGTTTCGTCTGCCTTGGGAAGAAGAATCGCAAACTCATCTCCGCCATAGCGCGACACCACATCCTCCTGCCTAAACACTTTTGTAAACAGCCTCCCGGTATCAATGAGCAGTTGGTCTCCTGAATGGTTGCCGAATTCCCTGTTGATCTTTTCCAATTCCATGAAATCCGCCATGATGATGCTGATGGGATAGAGCCGGCTTTTTTCAAGCCGGGAAAATTCTGTTTCAAAAAACAACCTGTTGTAAAGGCCTGTCAACGCGTCGTGTGTGCTTAAATATGTCAGATTGTGTTTGGTCAATACATTCTCATTAAGATATAAATCTGCATCTATTGTCTGCTGAAGAAGAAGTGGCTCTCGCCGCATCACGCCGATAGCTGTGCTTAAGAGAAGTGAAATGATTGAGCTGACTGAAAGCCATACAAATATGGAAAAAAGGGTCTTGGTAAGGGATGAATAGCCAGTAACAGGAATTAGATAATTAACCCTGGAAAGGGCGTTTAATCCCGCAAAAACAGAAATGCCTAAAGCTGTGGCAATCCAGCGGTCAGTTTTCTCAAGAAGTAAAACGGCGAGGATAAGAAAAAGCTGCATACCTAGCGCGCCGGTGATGTCGTTAGCTGGATCGCCCGTGAAATAAACTTGCAGGGAGACCGTGACCAGCAGGCATCCGAGGATGACCCTGCTGGCTGTCTGCAGGTTGTCCGCCCGGATCAGCCAGAGTGTGACCAGACCAAAAAGAAGCAGTGCGGATTCTAGCAGGACATCCGCCCAGTGCGGGGAAGTTAGGTTGGGAAGCATGAGCTGAATCAGCCGAATGGATAAAAATATCGCGCCAAAACTGAAAAACAATAAGGAAAGGATAATCAAAATACGCGCAATCAACCCTTTCTGAAATGCCTCTTCGATTTCCAGCCAATTAAATAGTTTCTTCATCGTTCTGACAGTTTGATGCCTGTATGATTTTTAAGGGTTGTGAACTGTATGTATTTTATGGATGCAAGAAATATACCAGTTTTTGAATTAAAGTGATAATTCACATGCTTTGATAATAAAATTCTAAATCTAGGAGAAATGCGAAATACTTGGTTGCCCTTTCATTATTTGCATCTTTTGTGTCAATAACCCAAAATAAAAATCAGGGCTAGATTTACCGGGCACTTTGGGATTGTTCAAACATACTATAATGGCGGCATGGATATTCAATTTCAACAGCCAGCTTTTTGGGTGGATAGCCAGCAATCACTGGAAGAGATGCTGAAGTTTGTCCGCTCACATAAACACATTGGTGTTGATACGGAATCAAACAGCCTGTACGCGTACCAGGAGCATGTTTGCCTGATACAGATTTCGGCCGACAGCCGGGACTATCTTATCGATGCGCTGGCGCCGCTGGACCTGGCAGGCCTCGGTGAAATTTTTGCTGATAGCGGTATTGAAAAGATTTTTCATGCGGCGGAATATGACCTGCTGTGCCTGAAACGGGATTACGGCTTTTCTTTTCGTAATCTTTTCGATACCATGCAGGCCGCCCGCATCCTGGGGATTGAAAGGATTGGCCTTTCGGATATGCTTGAAAAACGGTTTGCGGTTTCCCCGGGAAAAAGCTTCCAGAAAGCAAACTGGGGTATGCGGTCGCTTTCTGAGGATATGAAACTCTACGCCCGCCTGGATACGCATTTCCTCATTCCGCTTCGGTACCAGCTGGAAGCTGAGTTGAAAGAAAAGAATCTCATCTCTCTGGCGGAAGAGGATTTTAAACGCCTGTGCGGGGTTGAACCGCAGGAAAACGGCCAGCCCTTCTATGCATCTGTCAGCGGCTATCACTTGCTGAGTCCGCAATCACTAAGGGTGCTGGATGAACTGGCCCGTTTTCGGAATGAAAAAGCGCGCAAAATGAACCGGCCGTTGTTTAAGGTGATTGGTTCCAGGGCGTTGCTTGCCGTAGCAAAAGCACAGCCGAAAAATCAGCAGGAACTGGAAAGGGTGGAAGGATTACCTAAAAGGCTGGCTGGGCGGTATGAAAAAGAACTGCTGTCCGCTGTGAAACGCGGCCTCTCCCAACCGCCGCTTCGAATCGAAGACCGCAAACGACCTCCGCAAGCCTACATTGACCGCCTTGAAGCCCTGCGTAATTGGCGCAAATCAGCTGCCAAAAAAATGGGGGTACAATCAGATATCGTCCTTCCCCGGGACATTATGGAACAGGTCGCCGGGCGCAACCCGGGGGATCTTAGCAGTCTTCAAAAGGAAATGTCAGAAATTCCCTACCGGTTTGAGAAATTCGGAAAAGAAATTATGTCAGTTCTAAAAAAGGCAGGAGCATTATGAAGATTCGGTTTTATGGGGCCGCCCGCACAGTCACCGGCTCGCAGTTCTTGGTAGAAGTGAATGGGAGCAGGCTGCTTCTGGACTGCGGCGTCTTCCAGGGAAAGCGCCGGGATTTTTACGCGCATAACTGCTGCTTTGCATTTGACCCAAAAAAGCTGGACGCAGTCATTCTCTCCCATGCCCATATTGATCATTCCGGCAACTTGCCCAATCTGGTGAAACAGGGCTTTGAAAATCCGATTTATGCGACGCCGCCCACGGCAGAGTTAGCCGGCATCATGCTCCGCGATTCCGGGCACATTTATGAAGAAGACACAGCGTATATCAACAAGAAGAAACGCAAGCACGGTGAGCCCATGGTGAAACCGCTCTATACAGTTAAAGATGCGGATAAAGTTCCGCATCTATTCCATGAAATTGGTTATGATCAGCCATTTGAACCTGTCAGAGGGGTTACTGCTCGCTTGGTGGACGCTGGCCACATTTTGGGATCTTCGGCGGTTGTACTGGATATCCATCAGAAAGGGGAAACGCTGCGTTTATGGTTCTCTGGGGATATCGGCCGGTTTGATCTGCCTCTCCTTTGTGACCCGGTTATGCCCGGGGATACGGATATCCTGATGATGGAATGCACATACGGCCACAAGGAACACAAAGACATCCGGGACGCATACGATGAATTCCGTGATGTCGTCCTGCGGACGGTTGACCGAGGAGGTAAGATTATCGTTCCGGCCTTTGCGGTTGGACGCACCCAGGAAATCGTCTATTCCCTCAACCGCATGATTTCAGATGAAGAAATCCCGCCTCTACCGGTCTTTGTTGATAGCCCTCTGGCGATCAATGCAAGTGAAATATTCATGAAGTATCCAGCTTATTATGATGACGAAACACACGAATTCATGGAAACAGGCAAACATCCGGCATTGACTTTTCCAACATTAAAATACACGCGCTCGGTTGCGGAATCGAAAGCGATCAACCATGTGGATGGGCCGGCGGTGATTATATCCGCTTCCGGTATGGCTGAGGCCGGCCGCATCCTGCACCACCTGATCCATAATATTGAAGACCCACGGAATACGATATGCATCGTTTCCTGGCAGGCCCCGCACACGCTGGGCAGGAGGCTGGCTGAACGGAGAAAAACCGTGAGAATCTTCGGTGACCAAGTGCGGGTGCGGGCAGAGATTGCGACGATTGGCGGGCTTTCGGCCCATGGAGGGCAGCTGATGTTGCTGAATTATGCACAGGCAGCGGCCCGTAATGGGCTGAAACAGCTCTTCCTTGTGC
>CAYPPV010000023.1:0-13514 GCA_964412705.1 uncultured Pelolinea sp.
AAAAAGACGTTCTGTTTCGGAAACCGGATTTCGTCCGGGATGTTCTTTCTCTCTGCGTATCGCACCCATTTCGCGGATATCACCGTATTTTTTTATGAACCGTTCCCAGGGAAGGCGCCCATTGTTCTGCATGAGATTGGCTAACGCTCTCCTTGCGCTTGACGGAAGTGCCTCAATGATTTCAGAGGCATTTCTATTTTCCTGCATGATCTGGGAAATTTGGCTTGCCAGATCCTTTCCGGGGTCGATTTCGAGGTCCATTCCCCAGTTCTCGGCAATCATCATGAGGATGTCCGTTTCATACTCGCTGATGGTTTCTTTAATCTTTGGCATCAGAAATTCGGTGTATGTTTTACTGATAGTTTATTAAGGCGATTAAATTTCCATTATACTTGAGCAAAAGAAACGGCCTGGGTTAACCGATGCGCATAGAAGATGATGCCTCCTCATTTCTTATTGTTATTTTTTCCTCTCTTGTGGAAATTCTGGGAGAAGGAACAGCACAGGCATTTGCGCAGGAATCCGGATTTTCGGAGACAAATTCAAAAGTTCATTTCCGCACTGATGGAACCCGGCTCATTACAGAACTGGGAGGCTGGTTATCAAGGCGGTATGATTCACTGACAGCAAAGGGATTATTCATCCGGTTGGGGCGTTCTTCTTTAACTTACCTGCGCCGCTTGGATAATGAAATTGCTTCGCTTGGAAATATCGAAAACCGTTTGAAACCGGTAGATAGGCGCTTTGACTTTTCACTGGATGTCCTCGGAAGCAGGCTACAGGAAATCAGCGGATTTGGGATAACAGTGGAGGTTGCAGGTAAACGGGAATACGAATGGAAAATTGTAAAGCAAGACAAATGCGGTTCAGATCAGTTTTTATTACCTTATCTCTTTTTTGGGCTCCTGGAGGAATTCTGTGTCTGGCTGGATTCAAGGAAAGATTATCGGATTTCTTATCAGGATGGCGAAGAATTTGATAGGTCAACAATCAATATCCTAATCAGGGATTTGATATGAGTTTCTAATAAATTTTTTATTGTTGGGAAGAAGAATTACAAATATACTATAATGGAATAAATAAATCCGGGGAGCCTGGCGAACCAGGCTGAGAAGAGAACGAAAGGTTCTCGACCCGCATTACCTGAACCGGATAATACCGGCGGAGGGAGATGAAAAAGCAACTCCCTCCAGAGCAGGGAGTTGAATTTTTATGGAAACAGTCATATTCGCAAACGGGGTAATTGATAATTATGGGGCTTTGTCATCTGTTGTCGACGAGGATGCATTCATCATTGCCGCAGATGGCGGGCTCAAGCATGTACGTGCACTGGATCTGAAACCGGATCTGGTGATTGGCGATCTTGATTCAATCAGCGCAGATGACATTAAATGGTTGGATGACCAGGGGGTTGAAATTATCCGGCATCAAAAAGAAAAGGATGAAACAGATCTTGAATTGGCTTTATCCCACTGCCTGGGAACCGGTGCAGACAAGATTACGATATACGGTGCCACCGGCGGACGCCTGGACCAGTCTCTGTCAAATATATCTCTTCTTTCTCTCCCTGAATTGGAAGGTAAACATATCAAATATGATGACGGTAGGGAGGAAATCTTCCTTATCGATGGTGAATTGGAAGTCGCCGGAACTCCCGGGGATACTGTTTCACTGATCCCCCTTTTTGGCAAGGCTGATGGCATTATTACCGAAGGCCTCAAATATCCGCTGAGAGGTGAAACACTCTATCCAGCACATACACGGGGGGTTAGTAATGTAATGGAGCAGGAAAAGGTTCTAATCCGTGTGGGCAGCGGCTCTTTGCTATGCATCCACACAAGGGCGAAATAACAAATGGCAGATAATGAAATGAGATGTCATGAATAAGAATGTAAAGACGATTGTGTTTTTTATAGTACTCTCTGTCCTGATAACTGCATCCTGTACAGCAGAACCGCAGACGCTTACAGTAATGACGCATGATTCATTTGCTGTGAGTGAGGATGTGATTACACAATTCGAGGAGGAGAACGGAATAGCCGTGGAATTTCTCCTCAGCGGTGATGCCGGCAGCGCCCTCAACCGGGCAATCTTGTCTAAAGATAAGCCGGTAGCTGATGTACTCTACGGGGTGGATAATACTTTCCTGTCAAGGGCACTGGAGGAGGGTGTGTATGAGCCATATGAATCCCCTCAGCTGGAAAATGTCCCCGATCGTTTTGAGATTGCCCCGGATAATTTGGCGCTTCCCGTGGATTATGGCGATGTATGCATCAACTATGACAAGGGTTATTTTGAGGAGAATGATTTGGATCTGCCGCAGTCACTCGAGGATCTGGCAGAGCCTGCCTATAAGGGATTGCTGGTCGTGGAGAACCCGGCAACGTCTTCACCCGGTCTCGCTTTTATGCTTGCAACCATCGCTGAATTTGGCAGTGACGGCTATCTGGACTATTGGATGCGTCTGCGCGAAAATGGGGTGGTTGTGGTAAATGACTGGGAAACTGCCTATTATATAAATTTTTCCGGTTCGTCAGGGCAGGGACCGCAACCGATGGTTGTATCTTACGGCACCAGTCCTGCCGCGGAAGTGATATTTGCGGAAGAGGAGCTGGATGAAGCTCCCACGGCTTCGCTTGTCGGAGATAACATGTGCTACCGGCAGATTGAGTTTGTGGGTATCCTGAAAGGTACCACCCAAAGAAGCATGGCTGAAAACTTTATCGATTTCATGCTGGGGGAAACGTTTCAGGAGGATATCCCTCTAAATATGTTCGTTTTCCCTGTCAATGAAAATGCAGACCTGCCAGATGAATTTGTAGAATACATCCAGGTGCCGGATAATCCCGCCTCGCTTCCCTTGGATGAAATCAGGGAGAACAGAAAGGAATGGATTGAAGGTTGGCGGGAGGTCATGCTGGGTTAAATGAAGTTTGACTGGAAAAAAGCAAGCAGGATCACCTTTGTGGTGATCCCGCTTATTTTCTTAATCATTTTTTATTTTTACCCAATCTGGGAAATTGCTTCGGTAACGGTTCGTAGGCTTGAACCGGGCTGGATGCAAAATATCCCTTGGGGCGTCATTTCAAATGCGGCTGGATTTACGGTATTTCAGGCAGTTCTTTCAACCCTATTAACGCTTCTTTTGGGTCTACCCGCGGCGTATCTTTTCGGAACCTACCGATTTAAGGGGAAAAACCTGCTGAAGATATTGACCACAATTCCTTTTATATTGCCCACCGTGGTTGTGGCGGCGGGGTTCAATGCAATAATTGGTCCGCGCGGATGGCTGAATTTATTATTAATGAGATTGTTCAGTCTGTCACAACCCGTGATCAATCTGCAGAATTCACTGGCGGCAATTCTTATCGCTCATATCTTTTACAATACTTCAATTGTGATCCGGGTGGTAGGCGGCGCGTTGGAGCAAATGGACCCGAAACTTGAAATGGCTTCCAGGATGCTGGGGGCTTCCAGCTGGAAAACATTCAAAAATATTACGCTGCCTCTTCTGGTCCCTTCCATTGTTTCGGCGCTTATGCTGGTTTTTCTGTTTGATTTCACGAGCTTTGGCGTCATCCTGATGCTGGGCGGACCCGGGTTTTCTACCCTGGAGGTAGAGATTTATATTCAGACCATTCAATTCTTAAACCTGCCCCTGGCAGGCATACTCTCGTTTATGCAGCTGTTTTTTTCAATGGCAATAAGTTTTCTTGTAATGCGCTCGGGAGGAGAATTTATTGCCCCGATTGTTCCCCATGTTAAAAGTGAGCGGTTGAAGTCGCCGGAAAAACCGGGGGAAAAATTATTTCTGGCCATTACGGTCGCTGTTCTAATCGTTCTGCTCGTTTTTCCACTTGTGGGATTGGTGCTGCGATCTTTTCTTAGCGTAGAAACTACGCGAGCCGGACAGGTGACATCCTGGAATTTGACTTTTAATTTTTACCGCTCTCTGTTTGAGAATACCCGCGCATCCTTTTTTTACGTTCCCCCCATTAAAGCTCTATGGAACTCCTTGCTTTTTGCTTCGGCTTCTTCCGTCCTGGCTATTCTCCTTGGATTCATGCTCTCAGCCGGAATTCAGGGATTAGCAAGATATGAGCGTTTAATAGAACTGCTGGTGCTGCTTCCATTAGGCACTTCTGCGGTCACACTCGGCTTGGGTTTCTTCACGGCGTTTTCCGGTACCACAGCATCTTTACGCTATTATCCATTATTAATACCCGCCGCCCATACACTTATCGCGCTGCCCTTTGTAATGCGTGTTATCCAGCCTGCTATGGAATCGATTCCGGAATCCCTGAAGGGAGCAGCGAAAATGCTTGGCGCTTCACCGTTTGATGTGTGGCGTTATATTGAACTGCCGCTCATATTACGTGCGGTTATCACATCCCTTATTTATTCTTTCACAATCTCTTTGGGAGAATTTGGCGCAACGAGCTTCCTTGCGCGCCCTGAACTGCCAACTCTGCCCATTGCCATTTTCCGCTACTTAAATTTGCCTGGTGGAAATAATTACGGGCAGGCGATGGCAATGGCGGTGATTATTCTGGTTGTCTGCGCGCTGAGCATCTTTTGGCTTGAACGCTTACAATCCGGGAAAGCGGAAAATGACAGGATGAATGAACGTGCTTGAGATAAAGAATATTGATAAACAGTACCAGAACTCGCCTTTGCTTCGGGATATCCAGCTAAAGGTGAATAAGGCCGAGACACTCTGCTTGCTTGGTCCGTCCGGCAGTGGGAAAAGCACCCTTCTGCGGATAATCGCCGGATTGGAAAATCCAGAACGGGGACAGGTCTTGTGGAGGGGAGAGGATATCACGGACAAACCTTCGCATTTAAGAAATTTTGGTTTGATGTTTCAGAATTATGCCCTCTTTCCCCACATGAATGTTTCAGAAAATATTGCTTTCGGTTTGCGTATGAAGGGAAAACCGGAAGAAGAAATAAAGAAGCGTGTAAGGGAAGTTTTAGACCTGGTTCATATGGTTGAATTTATGGATCGCAGCGTCACAGCGCTTTCAGGGGGCGAGCAACAGCGTGTAGCCCTTGCGCGGGCAATCGCACCAGAGCCTGCGCTGCTTTTGCTGGACGAACCGGTTGGTTCATTGGACCGAACACTGCGGGAGCGTCTGCTCACAGAACTGCGTGAGGTTCTTCAAGAGCTGGAAACCCCTGTCATCTATGTAACCCACGACCAGGAGGAGGCGTTTTCCATTGCCGACCGCCTTGCTGTTCTGCACGAGGCATCCATCATTCAGACAGGCACACCGGCAGGTGTGTATGGCTTTCCGGTAAATCTATGGCTGGCCGGATTCCTCGGATTTCAAAACCGGGTGGGGGGTAGAGTCAGTGATCTTGATCCTCTAACCATTCAAACCGGGCTTGGAAGGCTGCGCCCGAATGAAGCCTTCCTGAATGATTTTGAGATCGGTGATCAGGTAACGCTGGTAATAAAGCCTGATGGAGCCGTTTTTTCAGGCTGCTCGAATGGGGTTAACTGCCTTGAGGGAAAGGTGGCAGATTCATTTTTCAGCGGATACCGCTACCGTGTGAAGTTTGAGATGCGTCAAGGCAATCCGTTTATTTTCTATACGGAATCAAAACCGGAAGCTGGGATGAAGATCCCCATAAAGATTGTGGCTGAATCAATACTATGTTATAAGGAATAATATGGCTGTTGAGGAGATTACTGTAATTAAAAATGACCACAGAGGAAATGAAACCTGGCGTTACGCGGGATGGATCATAAAGGAATCGAATAAGGGGTTGCTTGTTGAGGCATATTTCAACCGGTCCGATATGGAGTTCAACGGCATCCTTTTAAGGGAGGGTGACCGGTTTCTTGAACTGTATCCATACGGCAAGTGGTTTAACATTTTCGAGGTTCATGACCGAGACAATGGCGAATTGAAGGCCTGGTACTGCAATGTGATCCGCCCGGTAATTACCAGAAACGGCTATGTCATATATGATGACCTAGCCCTGGATTTGCTTGTTTTTCCAAACGGGAAACACCTGACTCTGGATTATGATGAATTTATTGGTCTGGGGCTTGACCCGAAGGAAGCATCCTCAGCTCTGGCTGGTCTTGAGGAATTGAAAGACATATTTGATCTTCCCAACCAGTTGAATATTTGCGAAATGATTTAATCACCAAGCTTTGGCTTTCTCTTTCTTCTGTCGGAATAGTGCCAGATTGCCCAGCTGAGGAATAGAAGGACTAGGATAAACGCGGCCACCGGAACTACTACTGACAGGATGGAAACAGTCGTTGAGGTCGCTTCTTCCGCAAGGCTTACCGGTATATTTCCTGCCCCTCCCGTCGCGGCCGTCACAGACGGGCGCACTGCAGTTGTTTTGACTGCATGGACGCTTCCAGCTACGAGCAGACCGAGCGCTAAAGCCAGCACCGGGTGGATGTTGCTGATGACATTCGTGCTGGCGGCGAAAACGATAGCCCCCGCGGCAGGGCGGATGAAAGTTTGCAAGATGAAATCATTGATATGATTGATAACCGGAAATTTGTCTACCAGGAATTCAATAATGGAGAGAAAAACCAATAGGCCGATTATCCACCAGTTGGTCAGCGCGCCATACGGTGAACTGAGTTTAATCAGATCTGTAAACCGCGCCATCAGGGCAACCACGAGCAAGGGGATATAGGCGTTCAATCCTGCGCTCGCAGATAGCCCAAATGCTGAAAAGATTGCGAATAGTGCTTCCATCTAAATTTGCCTTTCTTAATATTACCCGACAATTGCGCTTCGCATCATGTTCAGCAAGAAGATCTGGCTTATGGCAGTGCCGAAACCTGCGATCAGAAAGATAATAAGCGAAGAAAATGTACTGATAGTGTTTTCTTTTCGGAGCAGCAGAATCCAGAAGATAGTATAGAGAGCGGTGATAATTACCAGAACAGTCAGGATGCTAACATAGCTCAAAATTCGAAACATCAGGAAGCTTCCCTTTGTGAGCATGAAGCCGAGGATAAGGCTTACGATTGCGTATGCTGCAGTCTGCCAGGGGCTGTGCAGCACCGGTTTTTTTACAGGATTTTTCCAGACAGTGGTATTAAAAAGCGTTGTGAGGGCAGTAGACATAACCAACCCCATCCCAAACCCGGTTGCCAACCTGATCTGGTTTGTGGTCGAGTATAAAAAAGTTCTTCCTAGAAATTCACTGGCGAGAGAATTGATGCCATCACCAGCCCAAGCCAGGAAGAGAAGCGCAAGGAGAGCCAGGGTTATTCTGTCCGGCAAGGCAGCCCTCTTCCCGAGGGAAAAAAGGTAAATCAATCCGGCCGCACTTCCCAGATACAAGCCGCTGCATCTCGCGCATAAAGGGAACTGGGTACCGTTGTTGATAAATGAGTGCGAGGGGATTTGGTGGCAGACGGAGGAACCTATTGCAAATGCATTTTTTTCGAAGCTACCAGGATGATGCCCGATCCAGAAAAATGCAATCATCAATGCGCATGGTACAACGAAAAGAATAACGGCGGTTTTTTTCATGCCTTTTTCCTAGAAAACAAATTATACAGGAGTCTCGCTCATCAAAAAACTGGCGTTAAATGATGACATTTGATACAATATTTATCAGGCATGAAAAATGCCTTACAGAATCGCCATCCTTTGGATGAGGAGGTGATGTCTACAATGTGTAGTAATAAACACAGTGCTGCGGCGTCCCTCCTCGGAATTCGATAACGGATGCCGCAGCCAAAAATACAGGGAACCGCCGGAAGGCGGTTCCCTGTATAAATCCCGGTGATCTGTTTTCAGTTCTATTTTTCCAATAATTCTTACAGCTGTTTTAGCTGTTTTCCCAAATATTCTTTCATTTCTGTCGCGCTCTATTCGTCTAGAAAGGCTCTATTCAGTATTACCGTAAAACGATAAAAGAGATCCTGCCGGACTTATGATTTTTTACCATCCTGAATTAGTACACATTTATGGATTTGTCTGCTATATTCTTCGTATCTAAATCACACAGGAGATCGATATGCAGAAAAACCCGGTCGTTTTTTGGGAATTGGCCAGTCATGATATGAAAAAATCGGCGGATTTTTTTCGGAAAGTCTTCGACTGGAAAATTGAATTCAGTGAAAGATTAGGCTTTTTTGTAATTCCGCAGACAACTCCACCAGAGGAATCCATTGAAGGGGGGATCTTCACGCTCAAAAAAGCCAAACTGCCGTTCATGACAGTCTACCTCCAGGTGGATGATATCCTGGAAAAGGCAAACAAGATTGAAGAACAGGGAGGTTACATTATTGAGGGTCCGCACGAGATCCCGAACGGCTCAATGATCTGCCTTTTCAATGAACCCTCTGGTGTGACATTTGCAATGATCCAACCGCGGTCGGCAGGAAAGGACCATGAATGAAACAGGTCAATCGCAGAGGATTATTTCTTGTTGTACTTGTTCAATTTTTTATCACTGCTTGCTTCCCTGAAGCGGTCAATCATCAAAAAGAATTGAATGGACCACAGTCGGTACAAGCGGTGCTCAGCCGGTATGAAAAGAATCTCGTTGTTGGCTATCGGGATGCACTTGATCAATATGAGGATGCTACCCGTTATATGATCGACTTGGTCATTGGCGATAGAAATTCGGAAGTAATCGGGGAGATGGAAGTGTCCTACAGCAATACAGAGACCATATCCCTGAATGAGCTCTATTTTCGGCTGTTTCCCAACGTGGGCATTGACTATTTAACTGTGAATTCTATTCTTCTGGATGGACAGGAGATCGATTTCGCAATTGGATATGAGGGCACAGCGGTGAGGTTGGACCTGCCGCAGCCGCTGTCCCCGGGGGAATCAGTCACGGTTGACATGGAATTCTCCCAGAACGTGCCGGAAACAATGGGGGGAAATTACGGCCTGTATGTCTATACAGATGGAGTCATGGCGCTGGATAATTTCTTTCCCATCATTCCTGTTTATGACCAGGAGGGCTGGAATGTGGAGGAACCGCCGCGAAATGCCGATATGGTTTTTACTGATGTGTCTTTTTTTGAAGTTTCCGTTAACGCCCCGGAAGATTGGGTGCTGGTTACATCAGGAGTAGAAGTGGACAGGGTTGTTAAAGAAGGAAGAGCGGAAACCCGTTTCGTTGGTGGCCCCCAGCGCGATTTCTATATTGCCGCCAGCCCGCGCTTCGTGAGCGAAACCAGGCAGGTGGGAGATACCATGGTTCGGAGCTTTTTCCCGCCGGAATTCAAGGATGATGGCCTCCTTGTTCTGGATGCGGCGGCTGAAGCGCTAGATATTTTCTCGGAAAGATACGGGGAATATCCTTATACGGAACTGGACCTGGTCAGTACGCCCATGCTTGCCGGTGGGATGGAATATTCAGGCGTTGCGGCCATGTCTCTCGATTTGTATGAATCGGAAACGCTTACCTCCGGAATCGGAGCCAGGACATTTCTTGAGCTTGCTACCGCACATGAGGTCGCCCACCAATGGTTTTTCAATCTGGTCATGAATGACCAGATAGATGAGCCCTGGTTGGATGAGGGCTTTGCCCAGTATTCGACTTACATCTATTACCTGGACAGGTATGGATCTTCCGCCGCGCAATCCTACATTGAGGGCGATTGGGAAAGGCGATGGGATTATTTGGGGCGCGAGGAAATTCCCATTGGAAAGGCGGCTGGTGAATACACGAATGAGCAGTATGGGCCGATAATCTACGCCCGTGCGCCTATTTTTATTTCGCTACTGGAAGAACGAATGGGCACAGATACCTTCTCTCAATTCCTTAAAGACTATGTAAACCAATACCGCTGGCAGACTGTTGATACGGATGATTTTCGAACCATGGCGGAAGAAACCTGCAGCTGCGACCTAGAGCCCCTCTTCAAAGAGTGGGTATACGGTGATTGAATTTTAGTAATTTTGTATCCTCCGTGAAAAAATTTTGGACGGTTTACCGAAAGGGTGAAGAATAAAACCAGTTCCTTTTTATTAAAAAAATTGATTAAATAAAAATGCCCCCAAGGGGAATCGAACCCCTGTTTTGGCCTTGAGAGGGCCACGTCCTGGGCCGCTAGACGATGGGGGCGTGCAGGTTAGAATTTTAGCATGCACATCTGGTGCTGTCAATTTGCTCCTCCCAACAATGACATATTTTGACCTTCAGGTTCACATGCCTGAAATTTTTTAGCGAATAGCAGGTTGAGTCGTTTTCCTAATCCAGCCGATTTTTTCAGGAAATGTATGTCATTGAAATCAAGCTGAATTTTATAGTCCGGTGATCTTTCACGCAGTCGGCAAGAACTGGGCGGATAACGAGGCGTTAATTGTATTTGAAGCTGTAAAAATAACGGGTTAATAGTTTTCTTATTTGACTTCTTTACAGCCGCATGATAATATCAAAAATATCGCAATTTATTGTTTATTGAACATTAACAACCGCTCGAAAGGACTTATCATGAAGAATTTTGTACTTATTTTTCGTTTTTTGGGACTCATCGTTTTTGCAGCAGCAGGATATTATCTGGGGGATCTAATCATTCCGAATATTTTGGCTCCTCATAACCCGCATCTCTATGTGATCGGCACGGCAGTTGTGCTGGCAGGGACGGGATTTCTTGTGATGCCGTATATCACGCTGTATCCTATTAATTGGGTGCGCACATATCTCTCCAAGGTATCCGGTTCCACTTTGGTCTCCGCGCTAATAGGGCTTTTTGTTGGTTTGGTCATTGCAGCCCTGATTTCAATCCCGATTTCTTTTCTACCGGCACCATTCAGCAGCGTTCTTCCTTTTGTGGCTGCGGTGCTTTTTGGCTATTTGGGAGTGTCAATCGCTGTGACACGGCAGGGCGATTTGCGCGATGCCATTTCCCAAATCCGCCGTGGTCCACGCCCCGGCGGACACTTGAGTGCCGGAAAACAGCGGAACGAGCAGCCAATTCTGATTGATACGAGCGTGATTATTGATGGGCGCATCGTAGATATTGCCCGTACGGGCTTCATTTCCGGCAATCTCCTGATTCCGCGTTTTGTGCTGAATGAACTTCAATATATTGCTGATTCAGCCGAGAGTCTGCGGCGCCAGCGGGGCCGCCGCGGGTTGGAGGTGCTTTCGGATTTACAGAAGGACCGAACCATCAACACCACCATTGCGGATATAGATGTGGATGGTGTCCGTGAAGTGGATGAGAAACTGGTGACCCTTGCTCGCCAGATGCAGGCCCCGATTTTGACCAATGATTTTAACCTGAACCGGGTTGCTGAACTGCAGGGCGTTAAGGTGCTGAATATCAATGAATTAGCCAATGCCGTCAAATCCATCCTGCTTCCGGGAGAGGAATTAACTATCAATGTTATTCAGGAGGGTAAAGAATCCGGCCAGGGTGTCGGCTACCTCGATGATGGAACCATGGTGGTGGTGGAAGAAGGCAGGCGCTTGATCGGCAAGGAAGTGAATGTGACTGTAACAAAGGTGCTGCAGACGGCCGCAGGGCGTATGATTTTCGCCAAACCGCAGGAAAACAAGGGTGGAGGAGGGGTCAGGAGATAGAAAAATGACCTTACAGATTTACAATACACTGACAAGGAAAAAAGAAGATTTTAAAACGATAGAGCCTAAGAAGGTGCGCATGTATGTCTGCGGACCAACGGTATATGATAAAGCCCATGTCGGCCATGCCATGTCAGCCCTTGTTTTTGACATCATCCGCCGCTATCTTGAATACAAGGGATATAAAGTCCGCCATATCATGAATTATACGGATGTGGATGACAAGATTATCCAGCGGGCGTATGTGAAAAACATGGATCCCTTTGAGCTCGCTGAACAATACATCCGCGAATATGACCGGCATATGCAGGAATTAAACGTTCTTCCTGCAACGTTCAATCCGCGTGCAACCGGGGAAATCGGCAATATCATTGAACTGATTAAGGAGCTTGTGGATAAGGGTTTTGCGTATGAAGTGGATGGGGATGTATATTTCCGTGTGAAAAAATTTGCTGGATACGGTAAGCTTTCAGGCAGGAAACTGGAGGATATGCGCTCCGGATCACGCATCGATGTGGATGAACGCAAAGAGAGCCCGTTGGATTTTGCGCTGTGGAAAGCGGCCAAAGAGGGGGAGCCATATTGGGTCAGCCCCTGGGGCAAGGGGCGGCCGGGCTGGCACATTGAATGCTCTGCCATGAGTATCAACCACCTGGGCGACCAGATTGATATCCACGGTGGCGGTAATGACTTGGTTTTTCCCCACCATGAAAATGAGATTGCCCAGTCTGAGGCATACAGCGGCAAAAAATTCGCGCGGTATTGGGTGCACAATGGTATGCTGCAGCTAAGCGGGGAAAAAATGTCAAAATCCCTGGGGAATCTTGTCACCATTGAGGATTTCCTTTCTGAACATCATGCGGATGTCCTGCGTATGATGGTCCTGAATTCAGGCTATCGCAGCCCGCTCACTTTTAATGACAAAGTAATTGAACAAACAGAAAACGCGCTTGAACGGATTCATTCGGCCCTGAAACCCGCCCTGCCGGATGCGGAAGGTCTGACAGATGAAGATATGAAGAAACTGCGGGAGCGGATTGAAATCGACCGGAATGGGTTTGAGAGATCCATGGATGATGATTTCAACACAGCTGGCGCGTTGGGGCATGTTTTCTGTCTGGTGCGTGACATTAACCAGGCGCGGATGGACGGCGCCAATGAGAAACAGCTTGGCGAAGCCCAGGAGGCGCTACGTGAGCTAACCGGTGTGTTTGGTTTGACGCTTTCAGAAAAGGAAACGGAACATGAAGCGGATCCGCTTATCGACCTGCTTATGGAAGTCCGGTCAGAAATCAGGAAACAGAAAATGTGGGATCTGTCTGATCTTATCCGTGACCGGCTGGCTGAGCTGGGCATCCAGGTTGAAGACACGAAAAGCGGCAGTACCTGGTCCTGGAAATGAAGGAATGGATTACCGGCAGGAACCCTGTTTTTGAATGCCTGCGTGCATCACGCAGGCATTTTTTCAACCTGCTTGTGGCGGGAGGCGCCCAAGTACAGGGCCGGCTGCAGGATATAGTCGGATTAGCGGAGAAAAGGAAACTAAATATTTCCTTTGTGCCCAATGACCGGCTGGATCGCCTGGACAGCCATCACCAGGGTGTTGCGCTTGAAGCCAGCAGTTACCCTTATGTCCAGGTTCGGGATATTCTGGATTTGGCCTCCCAGCGAAAGGAGCCGCTTTTTATGCTGATGCTAGATCAGGTTCAGGACCCGCAGAATTTCGGTACGCTGATCCGCAGCGCGGAGGTTTTCGGTCTGCACGGTATCCTGATTCCACCTCATCGGGCAGCCGGCATTACGCCGGCTGTAGTGAATGTCTCCTCCGGGGCAAGTGAACATCTCTATATCGCACAAGGAAACATAGCCCAGGCGGCGGATCTTGTGAAAGAAGCGGGTGGATGGGTTTTCGGTCTGGACGTGAATATCGAATCACGGGCGCTGGATGAAGTTGATCTGACAGGCAATTTGGCTCT
>CAYPPV010000024.1:0-13489 GCA_964412705.1 uncultured Pelolinea sp.
TGGTGCACTCTGTCGAGCTGCCTCTGCAGGGTTTCAGAGTTCACTTTTCAAGTTTTGCTAACAGCCTTATTACGAAAAATGTCATATCAGGAGAATAATAATTGTATTCATATATAATACATGTAATAACAACATGACAAAAAAAGGATTAGGATTGCTTGATAAAAAGGAACCGCTGCCCCTGTACTACCAGCTGAAAATGATTCTGGAGGAAAAAATATTGGCTGGAGTGTATCAACCAGGCGACAGAATTCCCTCAGAGGCTCACCTTTGTAAGAAATATTCCATCAGCCGTACAACGGTCCGTCAGGCATTAAAAGAACTTGTAAATGAAGGCAAGATCGTTCGCACCCAGGGTCGCGGATCCTTCGTCCCGTGCTCATTTAACAAAAGAAGTCCTTACAGACTCTCCGGCTTCTCTGCGGAAATGAAGAACCAGGGCTTTAAAGTCCAGTCTCAGATTCTGGATAAACAGGTTTTTATCCCCGGACCGGATATCCAACATTTATTAAGACTGGAAAATGGAGAAGCCATAATTTTTTTAAAGAGGCTTCGCGTTTTTCAGAACCGACATATTGGAATTGAATCCACATATTTACCCTTTGAACGTTTTTTTCCTCTCATGGAAGAAGGTCTGGAAAACAAATCGCTGTACCAGATTTTTGTAGATAGATTTGAAACGGTTCCAACCCGGGTGGAATTATCGCTGTCTGCCGTTGAGAGCACTTCTCTTAACATGCCCGGGTTCAAGGTGGATAGCGGAATTTCACTGATTCATTTCAATTCAATAACATTCGATCAAAACAACTTTGTTTTTGAGCATACGCTTTCTTATTATCGGGGAGACTTCTATCAATTCCATGTTGAAATAAACCGATTAAAAAATGAAAAAGCGTTTTTGCTAAATAAATACGCATAACAGAAATATAAAGAAATAATTGGATAATCCAAAAAAATGTTTGATGACCGAAGTCCAATACCGCTATATCATCAGCTGAAAACCATTCTTGAGGGCCAGATAAATTCTGAAAAATTAAAACCGGGAGACAAAATCCCTTCTGAAAAAGAATTATGTGACCGTTATAACATCAGCCGCACAACCGTTCGCCAGGCATTGAATGAATTGGTCAATGTGGGGAAATTAATTCGGGTTCAGGGACGGGGAACATTTGTTTCCAGGTCTATAATAAAAAAACCCTACTACCGGCTGGCAGGATTTACCGGTGAAATGAAGCATCTTGGTCATAAGGTGCATTCAAAAGTCCTGAAACAGGAGATGACTGTACCTCCGGAAGATATCACCCAAAAGCTGCAATTGAGAAAAAATGAACCAGCGGTTCTTATCAAAAGACTTCGCTTCGCGGATGACAATGGCGTCCAGGGTCTTGATATCAGCTATCTGCCATTTAAACGCTTCGAGGGCCTGCTTCATGAAGACTTGGAAAACAATTCCTTATATGAACTCCTGATTATGAAATACGAAACAATCCCGACTCGCGGCATCCAGCAGGTAAAAGCAATTCGCTGCCCTCTCGAATATAATCAGCTTCTAAACCTTGAAGTAGGAGAGCCGGTTATTTATTTCCGGGAAGTTATCTTTGATCAAAAAAATATTCCGGTCGAACACGCTGAAAATGTATATCGCGGAGACCGGTATACTTTTTATGTCGAGGTCCAGAGAAGAGGCATCAAAGATGTTGATCTGGAGTGAATATACCATGAGAATTTAGAGAATCACCCGGAATGGGTAAGGTGTTAAGATAAAGACATATGTCATTTCAAAATATCATAAACAGCCGGTTAGGAATAGGCATCGCCATAGGAATCGGAAAAATCGTCCCACCTTCCCTGGGATATTTCTTGGCGGATATTTTTGTATACATTCTGGCTTTGTTTAAAAAATCTGGCTTGTATCAATCCGTTAGGGCTAACCAGTGGATTGTTTCAGGTAAATCACTTACCTCACATGAACTTGACCGCCGTGCCCGGGAGACACTCAGGAAAACAGCCAGGAATATTTACGACTTTTATCATAATCTCGACAACTACGAAGCGATCCTTAAACGAGTTACGCTCAGTCCAAAGTTAATTGCATTGTTGGATAGCCGGCTTGGGGGGGATGAGGGAACCTTGATGGTCGCTCCCCATCTCAGCAATTTTGACTACGCGGGACGGGCTATTGCCCTGAACGGATATGATGTGCAGGCGCTCTCATACCCCCAGCCCGGTGGCGGCTACCAGTGGCAGAACCGCCTCCGAAGGGATATTGGCATCAATATCACGCCCATGTCAACGGAAAGCATGCGGCTTGCCAAGGAGAGACTATATAATGGCGGGGGCGTGATCACCGGCCTTGAGCGGCCTCTACCACATACCAACTATTTCCCGAAATTTTTCGGCTATCCCGCTCCCGTCCCTGTCAGCTATGTCCGCATGGCTCTGCAGACAAAATCCGCGGTTTTGGTAATAGCCTGCATTGGGACGCCCAAAACCAATTACCGGCTGGAGTGTTCTGACTTAATATACATGGAACCCTATGAAGACTTGCGGGATGAAATAGAAAGAAATGCGGAAAAAGTCCTGTCTGAAGCGGAAAAATTTATCAGGAAACATCCCACCCAGTGGTCAATGTTCTATCCTGTCTGGCCGTTTGCCATAGAAGAAATGCCTGAATAATTGAAATCGAGGGAGAAAAAAATGACAAATGAAAATAGTGAACAAGGCAAATTTATAAAGATAGAAGACCACCACCGGGTGAATGAAATTTTTCTGGGACCTCTGGAGCGCCCGGCGATCGCTTGGTTGGTCAAAAACATGCCCGAATGGGTAACGCCTGACCACCTCACATTTTTTGGGCTTGCCGCCTCAATCCTTATTTGCGTCAGCTATTATCTGACCAATTTCAATAAAAATTACCTGTGGCTGGCAGGGGCTGGTTTTATCCTGAACTGGTTTGGTGACAGCCTGGACGGCAACCTTGCCCGCTATAGGAAAATTGAACGCCCCAAGTACGGATTCTTCATAGACCATACAATGGATACGATCAGTGAAGTAATCATCTTCACAGGAATCGGACTATCGCCATATGTTGATCTCAAACTGTCCCTGCTTGCGCTAGTTGGTTATCTCTGTATGGCAAACCTCGTTTACATCACCACATCCATTCAAGGAGAATTCAAGATTTCTTACGGGTACCTCGGCCCGACAGAGGCGCGGGTGATTGCGATTGGCGCCAACACCTTCGTTTACTTCATGGAAAATCCGCGATTATCTTTTCTGGGATATTCAATCGGCCTTTATGACCTGTTTGTAATCATCATTACCTTTCTGCTCTTTCTCTTTTTCGTCTCTACCGTTATCAAAGAGGGAATTAAGTACGATAAAAAAGACCGTAAAAAGACGGCTCAGAAACGTAAAGAGGACCAGAAGAAATAATCCGGTCCAACCACAACCTGAATAAAATAAAGTCATCCTTTATAACAATTCTTTAACGTTGTTCATCCGCCAGCGGAGTTTATAATAGCTTGGTTAAAACCGGAATCATTAAATAAGGAGAATCACATGATCGTAACAACCAAAAAGTTATTTGATGCTGCCTACGGCAGTTATGCAATCGGGGCATACAACATTAACAACCTGGAGCAAACAATGGGATTATTCCAGGGTAACCTGGACAGCAGTGCCCCTTTCATCCTCCAGATCAGCAAAGGCGCCAGGGCTTATACGGATAAGCGCATGCTGGAAGGAATGATCCGCGCGGCAGATGAGGTATTCCCGGATGCCATTTTTGCAGTTCATCTGGATCATGGCGACGAAGAAACCTGCTATGATTGCATTGAAAGCGGTTTTTACAGCTCGGTAATGATTGACGCCAGCCACGAAGATTTTGAGAAAAATATTGAAATTACCAAGCGCGTGGTGGATGCCGCGCATGCCAAAGATGTGGTGGTTGAAGCCGAACTCGGCCAGCTTGGTGGGGTGGAGGAACATGTCAGTGTGGATGAAGAAAAGGCCAAATTGACTAATCCGGATATGGCTAAGGAATTTGTGGAAAGAACCGGCTGCGATTCGCTTGCGGTAGCCATCGGCACCAGCCACGGCGCATTCAAATTTCAAGGTTCACAGTCCCTCCACTTTGACGTGCTTGAGGCGATCCAGAAGAACCTGCCCGGTTTCCCGCTCGTTATGCACGGCTCAAGCTCCGTCCCGCAGGATGAGGTTGAGCGAATCAACAACGCAGGCGGGAAACTGATCGGTGCAAAAGGAGTGGATGCTTCCCAGTTCAAAAAAGCTTCCAAATTGGGCGTAACCAAGATTAACATCGATACCGATGGGCGCCTTGTCTGGACGCGCGTCCACCGCGAATTCTTCAGGGATCATCCGGAAATATTCGACCTGCGCAAACCCGGAAAAGTTTTCATGAAAGAATATGCGAATTTTATTGCAGAAAAAAACAGTTATTTAGGAAGCGCCGGCCAGCTCGAAAAAGTCCGCAAATTGGTTTCCTGATTGGATAACAAGAAACATTTAATGGATCCAGCTTCAGTCTTTTAAGCCGGATCCCTTTTTATATGCTTATGCATATTTTTATGCAATAATATAGTTAAGGAAAAAAACGAGAAACAAGCAAGAAAGAAACATGGAGAAACAAAACTTTTTAATAGACATGGATGGTGTGCTTGTCAGCGGAAAAAAATTAATCCAGGGAGCAGACAAGTTCATCAACACACTGCGGGAACAAGAAATTAAATTTCTTGTTCTCACGAATAACTCAACCTATACCCAGATCGACCTTGCCCATCGCCTGCAGGTGATCGGTCTAGACATTGATGCCGAACAAATTTTTACCTCTGCCCTGGCCACTGCCAACTTCATGCGCTCGCAGAAAGACGGCGGTAGCGCCTTTGTAATTGGTGAAAGCGGTCTTAATGTGGCGATTCACAACGCGGGATTCATTATGACGGACGAGAGTCCGGATTTTGTCGTGCTGGGTGAAACCTATGACTATAATTTTCGGCAGATTACCAAGGCTGTCCGCCTGATTTTGGACGGAGCTTCCTTCATTGCAACCAACCCCGACCCCACCGGACCGTCTGAAGCCGGTGTTGTGCCAGCCTGCGGCGCTATGGCGGCATTAATCGAAAAAGCCAGCGGCCGGTCACCTTTCTACTGCGGCAAACCCAATCCGTTCATGATGCGCTCCGCATTAAATTATCTCGGCGTCCATTCGGAAAACACGGTCATGGTGGGCGACCGCATGGACACGGATATCGTCGCAGGCATCCAGAGCGGTATGGAGACCATTCTGGTTCTGAGCGGCGTGACCACCAGAGAACAGGTTGAAGATTTCCCTTACCGTCCGTACCGCATACTGAAGTCTGTCGCTTCGATTGAAGTCTGAACCAAGAAATGCCACCTCGGTTATCCACGTCCCGGCACTTAAATCTTTTTATTTAATTTGGTGATTAATAAACCCTGTTGAACAATGGGAAACCTTATTTCATCCTTTATATGTGAATTCCAGCCGCGCGGCATCCGTTTGGTTTGCGATGAGCCCTTGACATTGCTGGATGCCTCCCGAAGGGCAGAGATTCCTCTCAGGGCGGACTGCGGGGGGAAGGGTGTATGCGGCAAATGCCGCGTGCAAATCATCTCGGACAATGCTATCCCGGAGCCGACTGAAGCGGAAAAGAAGCATATATCCATTAGCGAGCTTGAAAAAGGATTTCGCCTTGCCTGCGAAACGGTCATCTCTGGAAACACAAAGGTGTTTATCCCAAATCAGTCTGTTGTTGCAGACCAGGTGCTACAGGTGGAAGGGGTTGATGGGGATGAAGATATTCAACCGGTTGTTTCCCAGATCCAGGTCCGGCTGAAAAAAGCGGACCTGGAAGACCTGGCCTCGGATTCATCCCGCATCCGCCGCGCTGCGGAAAATCCAGAGTTGGAAATGGGTCTTTCCATTCTGCGAAAATTGCCAGAACGTATTCGCGAAAATAATTGGCAGATAAGTATTCTGCAAAGGGAGAATCAGGCCATTCATCTGATTGAAAAACCGCTCAAACCCCTCGCCGGTCTGGCTGTGGATGTGGGGAGCACCAAGCTGGCCTCTTATCTGGTAGACATGGAGAGTGGGAAAACGCTGGCCGCCTTGGGCGCTCCAAATCCCCAAATTGCTTATGGGGAAGACATTATGGCCCGTCTTTCCTATGCGCTGCAGGGACAGGAGGAAGCATCTAAACTCCAGAGCATGCTCATTGAGACCATCAACACCAATGCGGAGGTAATGTGTGCTAGTATCGGCATTTCCCCTGAATCCATCTCTGAAGTTTGTCTGGTTGGCAATACTGCCATGCACCACTTTTTTCTCAATCTGCCTATCTCTTCCCTCTCAGTTTCTCCCTTTGTGCCCGTTACAGACGATCCTCTTGATATCCATGCTTCGGATATTGGCATTACGGCTCTTCCCGGTTCGTATGTGTTCATTCCCCCGGTAATCGCGGGGTTTGTCGGATCAGATCACCTTGCTTTTCTATTGTCCTCCGGTTTTGCCAAAAAAACCGGGAGAATATCCCTGGGTATCGATATTGGGACAAACACGGAAATCGCCCTTAAGAAGAACGACCAAATCGTCAGCGTCTCAACCGCTTCCGGTCCCGCATTTGAAGGAGCCCATATTAAATTTGGCATGCGTGCTGCGCCGGGCGCGATTGAACACTTATACATCAGCGACGGCGGGAAAATTGAGATTGATGTAATCGGCGCCGCAGAACCAGTCGGCATCTGCGGTTCCGGCATTTTGGATGCAGTTGCCCAGATGCGCTTGGCCGGTCTGCTGAACAGCCGCGGCAGAATGGTGAAGGAATCCCCATTAATCCAGATGGATGGAAAAGGAAACCCCTGTCTTAAGCTGGCTGATGGCAAAAATCTCATTACGCTTTCACAATCAGATATAGATCAGGTACTGTTGGCAAAAGGAGCAATCCGCGCCGGCATCGATGTGCTGATGGATTATTTGAAGGTAGCGCCACAAGAGATAGATGAAGTGTTGATAGCCGGCGCCTTCGGTTCTTACATGCTACCTGAACATGCTATTCATACAGGAATGCTGCCCGATGTTCGGCTTGACCGCATCCATATCCTGGGGAACGCAGCCGGAACGGGAGCGCGCTTGATGTTGAAATCAAGGAAATCTCGTCAAGAGGCAATTGCGCTGGCAAAAAGAATTGAATATCTCGAGCTGACAGTCTACCCGGATTTTCCGCTTTTTTACGCGCGTGGAATTCAGGCCTAAAAAAACCGGGGATAATCCCTAAACAATATATCCTTTTGCAGTGAGCAGTTCAGCATTTAGAATCGCGCCGCTGGCTGCGCCGCGCAGTGTATTGTGCACCATGGAAACCATCCGCACATCCAGGATAGGGCAGGGGCGCACCCTCCCGACCGTGACAACCATTCCCCGTCCCCTTTCCCGGTCCCGGCGCGGCTGAGGCCGGTCAGGTTCCTCTGTGATGTGCAGGGGAAACGGAGGTGCGCTGGGAAGATTTTTTCCTATGGATTCCGCTTTGAACTCCCGAAGGACCCGGATAATATCCGGGATGTCCGCTTTCTTATCAAGCTTCAATGAAAGGCAGACAGTGTGCCCATCAAAGACCGGCACTCGGTTGCACTGCGCACTGATGATGATTTCCGCATCCTCCCGTTTCCCGTCCACCATCTTCCCCAGCAAGGCCAGGGTTTCGCGTTGCAATTTTTCTTCTTCGCCCTTGATAAAAGGAACGACATTATCGTGAATATCCAAAAAAGGAATCCCAGGGTATCCGGCACCGGATACTGCCTGCATGCTCACCGCAAACACTTTTTTGATGCCATATGTTTCGTAGATGGGTTTCAGCGGCAAAGCGGCTCCCGTTGTGGTGCAATTGGGGCTGGTTACCAGCAATCCTTTCCAGCCCTTTTCTTGTTTCTGCCGCTCTATCAGCGAAACATGGTCCGCGTTCATTTCAGGTATCAGCAGGGGGACCAGCGGATCAAGCCGGTATGCCGAAGAATTGGAGCAGACGGTATAGCCTACCCTGGCGAATGCCGGTTCAATATCCCTCGCCGCATCCGCGGGCAGGGCCGAAAAGACAATCCTCGCTTCAAAACCCGGTTCTGCCGGCTGAACGGTCAATTCAGCCGCTTCTATGGGCATCTCATCAGGCAAAATCCATCTGCATGCTTCAGAATAGCGTTTTCCAGCGCTCCTGTCGGATGCGGCCAGCGTGGATAAATAGAACCAGGGATGGTTCGCTAAAAGCCGGACAAACCGCTGGCCAACTGCCCCTGTCGCGCCCAAAACCGCGACCGGTATTTTATTGATTGGATAATTCATTAAGGATCACCTCCCGGTGAATCTGCCGGACAGCATCATCTGCGTCCTTTTCGTCCACAACCACAGAAATGCTGAATTCGGATGAACCCTGCGCAATAGCAATCACATTGATATCCTTTCTTCCAAGTGCGCCAAAGATCCTTGCTGAGACACCCGGTGTGTGCCGCATCCCAGAGCCAATCGCTGAAACGATAGCCACGGTATCCTGCGACCAAACCCGGTCAATGTCCCGTCTGGAAATCTCAAACGCCATTTCTTCTTCCAATGCGCTGGTTACTGCACTCACACGATCGGAAGGGATGACGAAACAGATGGATTGCTCTGATGAGGATTGGGAAATCATAAGCACGCTGGCTTGTTCTCTTGCCACCGCGGAAAATGTGCGGGCCGCGATGCCCGGCACACCCAACATGCCACTGCCTTCAACTGTAACCAGGCTCAACCCCCTGATCAGCGTGACTGCTGTAACAAGCCCCGCTCTGGATGAGGGCTGATTGTCAATTCGCGTACCTGGACATTCAGGATGGAAGGTATTCTTCACCCATAGCGGGATGCCGTTTTCAATCACCGGGCGTATGGCCTTCGGATGCAGAACTTTCGCTCCGAAATAAGCCATCTCGCTCACTTCCCTGTATGTAATCTCCGGGATAACCCGGGCGTCTGGAACAATCCGCGGGTCAGCTGTCATCACGCCGTCCACATCCGTCCATGTCCAGACCTCATCCGCATCCAGGCAGGTTCCCAATATGGAAGCTGTGTAGTCGCTGCCGCCTCTGCCGAGCGTAGTCGTGATCCCGTCCCTGGTTGCGGCAATAAACCCGGTCACAATCGGGACCATCCCCTCGTCAAAAAGCGGAGCGAGCGCCTTTTTCGTTTTTTCACAGGTTTCATTCATGAACGGACGTGCATGATTGAAAGAATTGTCAGTAACAATTAGGTTGGTGGCTTCTACTGGCCAGCCAGGCAGGCCTTTTTCTCTCAAAACCGCGCTGAACAGAATGGCATTCATGCGCTCTCCAAGTGAACCAATGGCATCCAGTCCGCGTGCCGAGACTTCCCCGAGCACGCAAATGCTGGTGCATAACTCGCCGAGTATATTAAGGAGTTCATCCATTCGGGATGATGTTTGCTCACGTAAACCCTCATTGGATATTTCGCTTTCATAGACTGAGCGGTGTTTTTCTTCAATTCGTTCCGCAATTTTCCGAAAGGCTTTTTCATTGCCGGAAGCGGCTTCCTGTGCGCAGGATATCAGCATATCGGTTACCCCGGCCATCGCCGACACCACCACAACCAATTTGTTCCATTCAGCAAAATGGTTTCCAATAATCCCGGCGGCCCGCCTTATGGCTTCCGCGCTCCCAACAGAAGTTCCCCCGAATTTCATCACTAGTGTTTTTTTCTTCTTTTCCGCCATGTTTTCAACTTTTTTCAATCAATAACAAAACCTTTATTCTATCCTGTCGTCCCGGTAGTTCACATTTTCTTAAGCTTCACAGCCAGCTAAATTACCCAATCAAATTTTTTACAGTTATTCGTTTGTATGCTAACCAAAAAGCATATGGAATAAGAACAGCCCCAATACAGATCATTGCGAGAATATAACATTGGGCACATTTCACGTCAAGAAAAAACTGTTCAAAAACATCCGCCCTCACTTGAGGGCGGATGTTTGGTTTATGCGTTAAAGTCAATAATTTAGGCTGATTCCGGTTTCCAGACTTTCCAGACTTTTCCAGCAAGGTCGGGGCCGGGTTTCAAAGTAGGTTTCCCCGGCTCCCATCCCGCCGGTGTCACCTCTCCTGTTTCCTTAACATACTGGAAGGCTTTCACCTGCCGGATCAGTTCCTTTACATTCCTGCCAACCTCGGGCGTCATAACTTCCATGGACCGGATGACGAAATCCGGATCAATCAGGAATCGTCCTCGGATATCCACGCCCGCCGCTTCATCGTACACACCGTAAATGGTCCCTACCCGCCCTCCTGCATCTGAAAGCATAGGGAACGGAACCCCCCCTTCGACCATTTTTGAGAGTTCCTCTTCCTGCCAGATTTTGTGCGAGAATCGGCTGTCAACGCTGATCGCGAAAACTTCTACCCCCAGACCCTGCAGTTCTTCATATTTGACGGCAACTGCCGTTAATTCAGTCGGTCAGACAAATGTGAAATCGCCTGGATAAAAGCACACGACGATCCACTTCCCCTTGTAATCAGATAATGTAAAATTCTTAAATCCGCCTTTGTGAAAACCGCTTAGCTGGAAATCAGGAGCGGTTTTTCCCACCTTTGCTTGCACCATTGACACCTCCTTTACTGTAGTTCCGGTTTCCTGTTTCTCTTCGACCTCAAAAATGGGTCCTTGGGTCGGTTCAACACACCCTGCCGGTTGTTCAGCCATAACACCTCCATTTCAAGATATGCGCGTAACTATACTGCCAATACCAATATATCATCTAATTTTCACAAAATCAATTATTTTGATAATGATTACATTATTAATATCAGGTACGGACTGCCGTTTTAATTGCTTTTTCCCATTTCCTTAAAAGTGATTCTCGTGTTTAAGAATCCTTATCTGGTGGGCGAATATCCTGTTCATCTTCCCAAGAAGGGACATCTTCTTCCCTCCTGCATTGCCATACGATAGCATAAAACAATGGTTTTCCGCTTCCCAGTTTAAAAACAGCAATGATCTCTCTGGTTTGAGATGCTCAAGCAGAGAATTTCTGAGGCAAGTGAAGGATTTCTTGCTAAAAGTTTTCTGGAAACCTCTATGGTATTTTGGTAAATTTCTCAAAAGTCATGTTCCATCCAGCCCGGTTTTGGATAAATCTGCCGGTGTCCAGCAGACTCTTTATCAACAATCACGCCCTCGAGACTGAAAAGGATTAACTTTGTCGCAGAAGTACTCTGGCCAACAGCAAGAATGGATTTCATTTTGGTGAATTTAGCAGCAGTGCTTCCATTGAATCAGCCAGTCCTTCCGGATTGATTCCATAATGTTGGAAAACCTGCTGCTGGGTGCCGGTCACGGTAGGCGCATCTGGGATGCCCACAATCTTAAACAAAGGATGAATGCCCTCCTGCATCAGGATGGAAGCACACAGGCTGCCTAGCCCTCCGTAAACACGGTGTTCTTCCACAGTGATAACCACCCTGCATCTCCTGGCGGTTTCGATAAGCGCCTTTTCATCGAAGGGCCGCAGGCTGTGCATGCTGACTACGCCGCAGCTGATGCCCCTTTCTTCCAGAATTTGCGCAGCGCCAACCGCCATCCCTGTGGGCTCGCCAGTACAGATAAAAGCTGCATCCGATCCCTTCTTTAAAATGCTCGCCTTCCCGATTTCAAAAACATCTTTTTTATTATGAACGGACTTCACCTGATGTTTTCCCAACCGAATATAAATTGGTTTTTGATGGTAGACCGCCTTTTTTATGGCATGCCGCGTTTCGAAATTGTCTGCGGGGACAATAATATCCAGATTGTGGACTGCCAGCAGGGCAGCCAGGTCATGCAGGGAATGGTGCGTGGATCCCAGCGCTCCGTAGCTGACGCCAGCGCTGATGCCGACCAATTTGACTGGGTGGTTGGAATATGCGACATCGTTCTTGATCTGCTCAAATGACCGTGCCGTCAGGAAGCTTGCCTGCGAAACGGTAAAAACCTTTTTCCCGGCCGAAGCCAGGCCGGCGGAAATCCCGACCAGGTTCTGTTCTGCTATGCCCACCTCAACCAGCTGTTCGGGAAGTTCAATAGCAAAAGTAGTAAGTTTTCCAGAACCCCTTGTATCCGCTGTGACTGCCAGGATATCTCTGTCGTTTTTTGCTAATTCAAGGAGCGTGTCCGCAAAGATATCCAGATTAGGCTTGCTCAATTCATTTTCAGACATCATCCGCTACCAAGGTCTTTTCTATTTCCTCCAGTTCAATCATAGCCAGCTTGTATTCTTCTTCGCTTGGGACGCGGTGGTGCCATTTTGCCTGGTTTTCCATGAAACTGATTCCTTTTCCCTTAACCGTATTCGCGATAATCATATTGGGTTTTCCTTCTTCAAACGGAATGTTTGAAAAAATTTCAATGAGCTCACTAATCGAGTTGCCGTCTATTGAAGCAACAGAAAAACCAAATGCCTGGAACTTTTCTTCAATGGGTTCCAACGACATTACTTCTTCTGTTTTGCCGCTTATCTGCAGGGTGTTTCTGTCCAGTATCACGACCAGGTTATCCAGAACGTAATGCGCGGCGGCCATCATCCCTTCCCAGTTGGACCCCTCTGCCAGTTCGCCGTCCCCTATCATGACAAATACATGGTAGTGTTTCTGGTCCATTTTCCCGGCAAGAGCAGTTCCGACTCCAACGGATAACCCGTGTCCGAGCGCACCCGTGTTGTGCTCCACCCCGGGAACAAGCCGTGTGGGATGACCAAATATTTCCGACTGGTACTGGCTGAGGGAGTCCAGCATTTCCTCACCAAAAAAGCCCTTGTCGCATAAAACAGCGTAAAGCGCCTGGGATGAATGTCCCTTGCTGTGAAAATACCGGTCTCTGTCCGGTGAGCAGAAATTTCCGGGAGAGACATTCATAACATAATTGTAGAGCACATTCAGGATATCCACACAGGAAAGGCTGCCGCCAATATGTCCCGCGTCAGCCTTGTATATCATTCTTAAGATGGATTTTCTGTAGGCAAGCGATTTTCTAATTAATTCATTGCAATTCATCATTTGTGATCCGTACACCATTTTTTGTCACGCTTTACTATATCACCCGAAAAAAAAGATTCATGATTTTTCGACCTTTTTTCCAAAATCCAACTTTTTATCCGGATTACAGAATCTAATTATTTCCTGTTTGGGCATAGGTGATATTTTTTTAGATTTTGCTTCTATATGCAAATTAATGAAATCAAAGCAACAAATTTATAAAATGAATTGTGGAATAACAAACAGCCCAATAGTAATAATTGAAATAAAGATGGTTAACCCAATCAAGAAATAATTCTGGGATTTTCGATTGGTGTGCTCTCCTAAAATTTCCTTATCGTTTGCTAATTTGATAATGAGAACAAGCATAACTGGAAGAAGAATGGCATTAATGGACTGCGAAATCCAC